>NZ_JBLLVA010000013.1:0-131548 GCF_047739745.1 Borborobacter xinjiangensis
GCGAGGCGTGATCGCCGTCGAATGGTCGAGGACGGGTGACGACAAGTCGCGCCTGCGGCTGACGTGGAAGGAAAGCGGCGGCCCGGCCGTGAAAGAGCCGTCGCGCAGAGGCTTTGGTCGCGTCGTCCTGGAAAGGGTGACGCCGGCCTCGGTGGATGGCGTCGGCCATGTCAGCTATGAGCCGAACGGCATCACATGGACGCTGGATGCGCCCTTGAGCGCACTCACCGAGACGAAGGTCGACTAGTTTCCCGTCAGAAGTGAAGGCCGCCGTAGGTTCCCCTGACCACCCGCGGCTCACGGGGAACGTTTCCGATTTCGGTTTGTTCTAACCATTCGACCCTTCCGGATGGCAGTCGTTTCCATACGCCCGGACGAAAGCGAATTGTTGAGCGCATCGAGACTCAAGGAGAATTCCTATGCCCGCAAGATCACGATTCACAGTTCTCGCCCCCTTTGTCGCCGCGAGCATGACCGTCGTCGGCGCCACGGCACCGGCAATCGCCTTCGAACAACCCGGCATTGCTCTCGCACAGGCGGCTCCGTCGCCAGCACCCGAGGACATGCAGGACGATGGGGACGACGCCCAGTCCGATCAGCCCGATCAACCGGATATGATGCATTCCGGCAAGAGGGGCGATCGCATGAGACGCGGCATGCCGATGATGCGAGGACATATGATGAAGATGATGTTCGTCATCGCCGATACCGACGGAGATCGTGCGCTGTCCTTCGAGGAAGTGTCGGCCATCCACAAGCGGATTTTCGACGCAATCGATGCCGACAAGGACGGCAAGATGACCAGGGAAGAGCTTCAGACTTTCATGCGGGAGTAGCCAGGTTCGGCAAGCGTGGACGTTCTTGTTCGTCGTCGGCTTTTCACGGCTTCCTTGCGACGCACCACGCCTTGTGACATTGCTGATGAGGCAAAATCAGGAGTCTCGGGCGTCGAATGCGGTCGGCCATTCTGTTTCTAGCCGCGCTGGTTCTCTACGGCTGCGGCGCTGGAAAAGCGGTCCGGGACACCGGGCAGCTCTTCGACAAATATGGCTGCATTGCTCGTGATTTTAAGGGTGAGCCGCCATGCGCCCAGCCGGGGCCTTAGGCACGCTCGCTAAGAATTAGAGCGTCCTTGTGCGTCCGATCGGACGCACGGCGCTTTAGCTGCGTTGGATTGCACGCATAGAGCCGCCGCGCCCGCGGCGGCTCTCATATCTTCGGCTCTCATGTCTTCGGCCATTCAAACCGTGCGGAAGCCATAATAGTCGTTGATGGCCCGACCGTTCTCGGTCGACCAGTCATAGTCCTCATCTCTGCTGTAGCGTGGCACTCCCTCGACCTGCTCTTTGGAGATGTCGACGCGAAAGCCGCCAAGACTTTCATCATAGGTAAGCTTTTCCCATGGAAGCGGATAATAGTCTTCGCCCATGCCGAGAAAACCGCCTAAGCTTAGAACCGCGTAGGAGACGCGGCCGCTGCGCTTTTCCAGTATGAGCCTTTCGACTTCGCCTATGTGCTCGCCCCGAGCGTCATATACATTCGTGCCGACGACATCGTCGCTGGCCACCAGATCGCGTGTCCGACGGATGTTTGGGTCCATTGAATGATCCTCCTGTTAGTGGAGGAACAAAACGTCCCTGATCAATGCCGGTTCCGCAAAAGATGAAACCTGTCGGCCGGTGTCGCGTTGACCAACGCTGCGGGCCGTGTCAACCGGGCCAGACGGTACGGTGAACAGGAAGTCTTTTTCCCGGTTTCTCTTCTTGGCCAACGAAATGGCAGACGAGCACCTGTCCCGTCCGGCTCGCAGCGCTCCCCGCGCCTCTCCTCGCCCGCTCGGTGAAAAGCACGTCGCATCTGCATCAGCCATAAGGATGACCACCCTCTTATTGATGAGTTGAGACCCCTGAAGCGAGAACGGAAAATGGCTGGAGGTTTAATGGAACCTGTCGCCTTTCGGCGCATTAGACCGACTCAAGGGAGGACGTTAGCAATGCGATCCAGGCAGTTCCGAAGTGTCATCCGAATCCAGGACCAGGGCTCCGATGCAACTCGCGAGGTGGCCACGATTCAAGATGCACGCGAAGTGCTGACACATTGGCCCCGCGAACGCCGCGGCCCTCGCTACAGAAGAGCACGGGAGATCGTGGAAGCAGCGCTCCGGGGGGAAGCCACCAGCGCTCATGCCCAGGAATCGTTCATGTCGCTCTGCGCTCATTTCCACATTGTTGCGCCTCGCTAGCGCAGTTCCTGCAGTCCGTCGGTCTTAATTCGGGCCCAACGGAGTGAGTGGGCAAAACATGTACACTTGAGCTCGGCGGGCCCGGACAGGAAATGTCCGACCCTCTGGAGTCTGTTGCCTGCTGGAAGGTAGCCAGCGACGGTGCTCGCACAGCGCGACGCCGGAAGGCATCGTATACCTTGGCCGTCACAGAACTCCTTTGCGGGTTATCTGGCGGAGAGAGCGTCCGCCGCAACTGATGGTCTAGAATAGTCCGGACTTGCTTGTCTCATAGGCCAACGCCCTGACATTCCTATACAATATCGAAAGGATAGTCACCCACGTCCATTGCAATTCATCCGCTACCGCCATAATGCATTATGGTTGCGTTTATGGTTTTAGGGGGAAAATGCAGGTGGCAGGGAGTGGAACTGTCGTCAAGATCACGACAGACCGGGCAATGGCTCAACTAGCTGAACCGGGCAAAACATATTCTGACAGCATCAAGGGTACCGGCCTTTATTTGCTCGTCACGAAAGCCGGAACCCGCCGTTGGCTGTTCATCTACAGCCGAAATGGCAAGCGCCGCGAAATGGGGTTGGGGCTTGTCGATGGGCCGAAGGCGGTTTCGCTAAAGCGTGCAAGGGATCAGGCTCGCGCATATCAGCAGATGCTTGCCAGCGGCGCCGACCCGTGGACCGAAAGCCGCCTTGCAAAAGAGCGCGAGGCAAAGGTGCAAACGTTCGGGGACTTCGCCGACGCGTACATTGCCGAGCAAGCGCGGGGGTTCCGCAACGCCAAGCATATCGCCCAATGGAAAATGACTATGAAGGTTTACGCAAAGCGCCTTCGCCCCCTCCCCATCGACAAGATAAAAACCGACGACGTTCTAGCGGTCCTGAAACCGATTTGGCTGACAAGACCCGAAACAGCGAAGCGAACGCAAGGGCGCATTGAACGAATTATGGACGCTGCGAAAGCGCAGGGTTTGCGTACAGGAGAAAACCCGGCACGTTGGCGAGGGCACCTTGATATGTTGCTCGCCCGTCAGAGCAGCCTATCACGCGGCCACCATGCTGCGCTTCCCTATCCCGATCTCCCAAAATTCATGGCGACATTGCGCGCCGCCGATGGCATGTCGGCTCGCGCGCTGGAATTCCTTATCCTGACAGCCGCGCGCACAGGTGAGGTAATCGGCGCGTCGTGGGATGAAATAGACCTCAAAAACGCGCTGTGGACCGTTCCACCTGCTCGCATGAAAGCCGGGCGCGAACACCGCGTGCCCTTGTCGCCCCGAGCGCTGGAAGTCCTCAACGAGGTTTCGCCGTCGCGTGGTCTGCCGGGCGCGTTCGTGTTTCCGGGCGGAAGGGAGGGAGAGGGCCTTTCGCAAATGGCGATGACAATGGCGCTCCGCCGCTGCGGCAAGGGAGAATATACCGTCCACGGCTTCCGCTCCGCTTTCCGAGAGTGGGCGGCGGAAGAAACCAACACGCCTCGCGAAGTCGCGGAAGCGGCACTTGCGCACGTTGTAGGGGATAAGACCGAACAGGCTTATCGCCGGGGAGATGCCCTTCAGAAGCGCCGCGACCTAATGGACGCGTGGGCAATCTTTTGCACGCCGGACGCGTCCGACCCTGCCGGTGCGACGAGTAGTTTGGTGTCACAAACGGCCAAAAATCAAAGGGGAGTGTGTAGCAAGTAACGCGATTGTTACAGATTTTAACAATCCGTGAGTTCACGAAACCGTGATCTGCTACACAAAACCCCCGAAAAGGGCCTTTAGTCTACCAATTTAGTAGACTTAACGTGTAGCGCCTCGAAGCCTTGCGTGGAAAGGGTTTCAGGCTTCCTGCTACATACCGTTACACTGATACATACCCTTTAACCGTTTTTATAATGAAATAGAAAAAAGAGAGAGTATTAGAAAAGAAATAGGGAACGGTGTATCGGCGTAACAGCATGTAGCAGGCTCCCGCCAACCGGTGCGCGTCTTCAACAAAACTTCGCGTATTTTGTGTCTTATATACAAGACACTAGTTCCACCTTTAAAAATGCTATCGTGTATGCCTACACTGTTGCTTATCCACTTCTATCCGAGGACGGCAACGAATGTTTGCACATGGCGAAGCATATGCCCTAACAATTCCCGATTTCGCCCGGCGTTTCGGCGTGGGGCGCTCCAAGGTTTATCTTGAAATTCAGGCCGGGCGTCTGAAACCCCGCAAAGTCGGCACGCGCACCATTATTCCCGTTGAAGAGGCGCGGCGCTGGCTTGAAGCGCTCCCTAAGATGGGGGCGACCTCCCATGGAAAATAGCCAGCACAAGGCACTTCCGTGGGCTAAGGTGGTCCAGAAGCCCGCGTTCCAAGCTCTTTCCGCGCAAGATAAATACGCCGCGCGTGAAGAGTATTTTGACGAGGTTGTCCGCCCGCAACTACTCGAATTTTATCCCGACGTTGATCCGGACCTCGTAAAGGAGGAATTTTACACTGACACGCAGGGGCAGTCGTTCGGGACGGTGGACGAAATCGGCCTTGCTGTCAGCGATATGGGGCGCATTCTAGCCAACGCAGCAACGTTCAATCTTGCCGACAAAGCCGTAGCGGCTGGCCGCGCCGCCTTTGACGGCGAATTGGACTATGCGCAGGCGCTTGAACAAGAGCGTGCCGAAACTCATCGCGGGCGGGAGCGCGCGGGTTGGGCGGGCACCGCTGGCGACGTGATCGGCGGCGGCGTGACAGGCGTGGGGCTGGCGAACAAGGGTCTTACGCTGGTCGGACAAAAGGCAATCCAGAACAGCGGCCCGGTCGGAAAAGCCGTTCTTGGAACGCTCGCAGGAGCAGCAGAAGGTGCGGCCTACGGGGGCGCTTACGCAATAGGCAATGCTGACCAAGGGCTTGACCCTCTTGCCAACGGCGCGGCGTTCGCCGCAGGCGCGATCCCGGGCGCGCTTGGCGGCGCGGTTGCGGCTCCGGCTGCTTCCATCCTTTCGAACACCATGCAGCGGCTGGCAGGGCGCGGCGGCGCGCGTGCTCGCCTTTCAGACGGTACGGCGCTGGCGCCGAACGTACAATCTAGCGCCGAGCGCGCGTTGACAGGCGCGAACAAAAATCAGGTGCTTTCGCGTCTTGACGATATGGGAGCCGACGCGATGGCGCTTAACGCCACTCCCGATATGAAAGGCGCGGCATTGGGCATTGTTGCGAAAGGTGGTCACGGTGGCGAAGTGATCGAGCGCGCGCTGGAGGATCAATTCGCACGGCGTTCCGGTCGTTTGTTTGCTGGCGTTGATGACGCGATTGGCCCCACCGGGCGGGATGCTCGCACCATACAAGACGACTTCGCCATTGGGCGCCGGGCGCTAGCCAGTGATTACGATACCGTCCTTGGTGGCGTGTCTGTCGCTCCTATTCACCGGCAACACATTGCCGAGACCGCCGCGCGCGCGGCGGCGGCGTGGGATGCTAAGTCGCCCGTGGGGAAATTCCTGAAACAGCGTTTTGCAAGCCTTAAATCCTTGCCGGAAAGCGCGGTGCAACTCCGCAATATGAAAATCGAGGTAAACGCCTTCGCGAAGGCAAACCCCGACGCGAAAAGTACCCTCTATCGGCTCAACGGCGCGATTGACGCCGCGTTGGATCGTGCTACCGGCGGCGATTATGGAAAGCTGCAAAAGCAGTTCGCCACCAATCGTTCGTCGGCGGAACAAGCAGCGCGCGGGCACGCCTTCCTGACAGGAAGAAAGACCCGGCAAGGCGGCGTAAAGGAAGTCACGCTTGCCGATATCCGTGCGGACATGGCTCAAAACCCAACACTGACACGGGAGGCGGCGCGCGCTGGCGTGGACGACGTTATGAGGAGCAAGACCAACGAACTGTCAGCAATCCAAAACGTCGTCGGGCGCACCAACAATGCCAAGAACCGCGAAAGCCTCGCGGCGATCTTTGGCGAAAACGCCCGTGACCGGCTCGCCAAGACCGTGGAAGCGGAGGTTCGGAAATCACAGGATTATGCCGACATTCTCCGCAACTCCAATACCGCCCGCAAACAGGCCGCAATGCAGGCCCTCGACGGCGGCGGCTTCGCCGACTTCATTCCCGAAAACCGCACCGCCTTCGGCGCGTTGAGCAGCTTGGGCGCGATCGCATTGCGTAAGTTCGGCGAAGCGTTCGGCAGTCGGAATTCAGCGGCGCGCCGGGTTCTTATGGCCCGTATCGCGACCATGCAGAAACCCGAACTCGTGGAACTCATTCGTGAGTTGGACCGTGCTGCCCGCTCGCGGCGTGTCAACGGGCTTGTCAGCACCGGTGCAGTTGCGGGCGCGGCGAATTCGGGCGGCGAAGCGTTCCGGGGGCGCTGACATGCCTGACAAGAACGCAAGGGCCGAACGCGGGCGCACGCTGGAAATGCTGCGCTCCTATCTTGCGCAGCCGTTGCCCGCCGATGTTTTGCACGAAATCAACGGCACCGCGCCCAAAGCGGTTCTCGAATACCGTGCAGAACGTGGACAGGGAATGTTCACGTTGGAGGATATCGCGACGATGGCGGGCCTTCGCGTCGACGTTCTCTATAGGCGCTTTCGCGAAACCGGCGTGGACCTCCCGCCGCCTTTGGATGGCCCCGTCGCGGCGACAATGGCCCTTGTCTATGGCGGACTTTTTGAACCGACCCGCAACGCCTCTGACTGCCGGTGACTGCCGTCGGGCGATGACAACTCGTTTTCGTAGGAACTACGCCATGCAAACCGCAGCAACGAACGTCCCATATTCAGCCAAGCGCCAGACGCTTCGCGAAATCCGCGACGAACATATTGAGTGCCTAATGTCCACCGACGCGGACATTACCTTTCGCGACGTAATGATTTTAATGTGCAAGCGCCCCGAGGACCATGAGACAATCGCCAAGGCGGTGGGTGTCGACCTCGACGCACCGTTGATGCCTGTGACCGCTTACCTAGAACACCTTGCTAACCAGATACAGCAGCGTATTCATGAGGATCGCGATAGGCTCGACACCGACCGCACGCGGCGTGTTTGCGAGCTTTGGGGCGACTACGCATATAACGCGATCAACGAGCGCGGCAACGTGCGTATTGCCCCCTTCGCTGGTTCCGATTGTTGGGGCATTTACGTCATCAACGGCCCGTTCGATCCCGCCGAGCGCGAATGGCTTCCTGTCGGGCCGTTTAAAACCGCTTACGAAGCGGCGGCATACCTTGCGGAAATAGTCTTACGGGATTTTCTCTATGAGACATTCGGCACTACCTGCCCCGATTTGGACAAAGCACCAAAGCCCGTCCGCACTGTCGTCGGCGGCATCCTTAAGGCGGCAACGGAATTCGATTATCCGCCCGAGGAGCCGGGCGTCCGGAACGCGTTGCCGCACGAGGTTGCGGCGCGGCTGTTGAAAGAACTTCATAAATATCGCCCATCATTCACGTTGCCCTATTGGGCGTTTGCGGAACGCAATGACGGGCTAGCTGTAGCTGCACGCCGCCATATCGCCGAAGAACGGCGCGCCGGGCGCAATCCTTTCACATACCCCCGCAGGAATATCGGGAAAGAGGAAACGCCGTTCTGGCGTGCCGTGCGGGCGGAAGAACGTCGGTTGGCCGGGCGGGGCGGCATTCTTCATCCCTCCGGGCGTCGTTTCGACTAGCGACCGCGCGGCTTCCAACCGTACGAAAAGCGCTGCCATTTGGCGGTGCTGGTCTTCTGTTCTCAAATTTTGGCCCGAACCCGATGATAAACCAAATTCCTGACAGCGCTGACAGCCTGACAATTCTCACTGACAAGCACAAAAGGCGGCTGGCGAAGCGCCATGTGTTTTCGCCCGGTTCCGGCAAATGGGTAACGGAAGGCTACCCCGACAAGCTTGCGTTTTTTGACGTGGAGCAGCACCCCGTACGCTCCCTTGCGGATTTGGAACGGGTGTTGCGGGAAACCGCCGTCGATCCTTCTCGCGTTGTCATCCGCGCGGAGCCGAATGCCAGCGCCTTCGCCGCAATTGCCGAAACCGGGTTCACCCGTCGCAATAAAGAATGCTTCGCCGCGACCCCGCGCCGTTGGGTTTGTGTCGACGTTGACAGCGTGACAGCGCCCGGATTTGACATTCGCACGGACCCGGCGGGCGTGGTCGCATGGCTTGTCAAAACTCAATTCCCGCCAGAATTCCAAAACACTCGCATCCTTTGGCAATTGTCATCCAGCGCGGGGTTGCGCGACCCTGAAGCGGTGAAAGTGCATTTGTGGTGCTGGCTTTCGCGTCCGTTGGGCTTTCAGGAATTGAAGGCTTGGCGGCTGCAAGGCGGTTTTCCTGCCGACGACGCCATGTTTCGCGACGTGCAAATCCACTACGTCGCCGATCCGTCGTTTCAAGGTGCTCCCGATCCCTGTGCCCGTCGCTGGGGGGTCTTGGAAGGGGAGCATGGTGAAATCCATGTTCCTGAAATCGACCTTACCCAAGCACGCCAGAAAGCCGCAGACCGGGGCGAAAGTCTGACAGGATTGGTTTCAGGGAAAGACGTGGCCGAAATCCTGTCAAAGATGGGCGATGGCGACGGCGGACACGGTTTCCACGCGGTCATTATCTCTGCGCAAATGAAATGGGCGCGCACCACGCCGCCAGCGTTTTACGACCGCCAGCGCGCGGCTTTGAAGCAGGCAATCCGCGAAGCCGCCCGCAACGCTCAACGGCGTCCGGGGCGTTCCCTTGCGGACGTAGAGCGCGACTACCTAACTGACGACGTTTTGGACCGTGGCATTGACGGCGCGATCAAACGGGCAAAGGAGCGCCAAGTAGAAGCCGCCGCTGATTTCCCGCCTTTTGTGCCTCTTCGAGAAGCGCAGACCGCGATTTACGCCGCCGCGCGCCAGTTCTTTAAGGAGGCGTTGCGGTGACTGTTCACGAAGGCAGTTTGCGTATCACGGCACGCTCGCGCATGGCGCCAATTAAGGCTCCGCTGCAAGCGGCGGTGCTCGCCACGCCCGGCACCGGCAAAACGGAATTGATGCTTCTCGCGGCGGCTGATTTCGGTGCGGCGCTCGCGGAAAAGCGCGTCCATATTCTCGTCCCCGACAACACCCTTTCGCGTGAGCTTTTGGAGCGTGCCCGCAAGATTTTGCCGCCAGAAGCCAATCCCCGCCTCCATCGCGGGCGGATGGATACCGTGGTGCGCGACGAGCCGCCCTGTCACCCGTCCATGCACGCCACCGTGCAGTTGGTCGAGGCTCTAGGGGCAAGCGCCGCCGAACTGGTTTGCCCCACATGCCCTTTCGCCGAGACGTGCGAATGGCACGCGCAAAACCGCGACGACGCCCCCGGCGTGGTCATCATGCCCCATGCGTACGCCACGCTCCCGGCGGGCGGTCGGTGCGATGCGGCGGTTATTGACGAGGATATAGTGCTCTCGCTTCACCGTGCCGTGCCGGTGCTCGTCAGCCGCCTTGACCCCTCCGAGCATCCGAAGCTGCTCACCGGCCCGCGCGGTTGGGCGTTGGGGAATACGCTGGAATTGAATGCACGCTTCGATTTGCACGACGCGGGGCGCAAGCTTTGGGATGCTTCCCACGGCGGCACGCGTGTTCCTACGCTGCCCGCCTTGCGCGCGGCGGGGCTGACGCCGCAGGCGGCAAAGCTGGCAAAGAGTATCGAATACGGGCGCGCCGAAGGGATCAAAGCCGCGCTAGAAGTCGCCTTTAAGGAAAGCCGCGACCTCGATCAAATCCGGAAACTCACAGCGAAGGCCGTCCGCGATTATGGGGACGCGTGGAAGCACGCCAAGCTGTGGCAATCGCTGGAAGTGCAATTGCAGCTTCCCGACGACGCCCGCGAGACGTTGAATGGCTGGCGGATAGAGGAGAGGCCGAACGAACACGGCGGGAGTGACCGCCTGTTTGTTGTCGGTTATCGCGCGCGGCTGAAATTCGAAGACAAGCCCGTGCTGGCACTAGATGCGACTGGCGACCGGAGTTTGTTGACACTGGCGTTGCCCTATTTCTCGCGTGTCGTCCAGGTTGCCGCCGACGCTCCGCATGCCCATGTCATTCAAGCGATAGATACCAAGAACGGTAAACGCGCATTGGTCGGCAACGGCACAGACGACGACCGCCGTGAGGGCGAAAGCGCGGCGCGCAGGCGCCGTGTCGTGGAAGTCGCGGAAGCTTTGGCGGTGGGGCGCGAGACCGGGCTGATTTCCTACAAGGGCGTTGAAGAAAGTCCCGAGGTACGCAATGCGCCAGAGCATATCATACCGGGGCACTACGGCCTTTTGCGGGGGCAGAACAAGTGGAAAGGCGTTGACGTGCTGCTGGTGGCGGGGCGGATGATGCCACGGGGGGCGGACGTGGAAGATATCGCCGGGGGGCTGTTCTTCGACCAGCCGGAGGCGATTGTGCAGGGCGGTTTCATTGGTGACGGCGAGGGGTCTTACCTCATGCGGAGCGGGGAGCATGTTCCCGCCCGTGTGGAAATGCATTCCTCGCCGGTAGCGGAGAAAATCAGAAGGCAGATTACCGAGGCGGAGCTTGTGCAAGCGGTCGGACGGGCAAGGGGTGTACAACGCACGGCGGAGGAGCCGGTGCTTGTCGCGGTCTTAACGTCGACGCCCGTGCCGGGGCTATTGGTGGATGAAATCGTAGAGTTTGACGACCTCGTGCCGAATAGCATCGAATTGAATTTCGCGCGGACGGGCGTCTACCTCAACAACGCGCGGCACGCGTTCTCCGCCTTTGACGGGCTTTTCAAAACCGAACATGCCGCGAAGCAGGCTTATAAACGGGAGAGGTTGGGTACATTTCCCTATAAGAAGTATATAAAGGGAAATGTACCCAACCTCGCACGCGTTGAATATCAATGCGCGGGCGTCGGCAACAAAAAAGCATCAGCGCTATTTGACCTCTCACGCGTCACAGACCCACGCGCTTGGCTGACACAACGGCTCGGCCCTGTCGCGCATTTCGAAATCAATTCGAGCACGCCTGAAGCCGAAAACGACAATGTGCCGCTAACGCAAACGGCAAAGCCCAACAAAGCCGAATTGCTCCTCGCTGAATTGATCCCGGCCAACCAACGCGCCGAACTTCGCACATTGGCGGCGAACACCTCACCCGACTTGCTTGCAAAACTCACGCCTCATGATTTCGCCTCGTGGCGGCGTTTCGCAAAGAAGTCCGGGCTTGTGTCCGCCGCCGATCTAAAAGAAGCGCGCACATTTTGGGAACGTCACGGGATGCACCCTGATCGCGAGCGCCGGGCGGTTACCCACTTCCTCAACAAGCATCCTCGCGTCCGCGCACTGGCTGCGCTGATATTCGAAACCAAACCGCCTGCTATCAATTGTTTATCAGGCGTAGACAAAGATCACAGCACCGAGCAAGCAGCATGAACACTCGCATCAAAGGGCGTTTCGCCCCCGGCCAATCCGGAAATCCTTCCGGTCGCCCCAAGACGCCAGAGCACGTCAAAGCAATGTTGGACGGGCTGACAGAAAAGGCGGTGCAGGCGCTCGGCGAGGCGCTTGACGGCGATGACCTAAAACTTAAGCTTATGGCCGCGCAAGAGGTCTTGAACCGCTCGCTTGGAAAGCCGCACGCCACTGCGTCACTGGACGTAAATCACAAGAGCGACGGCCCGGCGCATCTTTTGGCCTTAGCTGCGCTCGCTCGTAATGCTGTAACCCTCCCCAAGCCGGGCGATATGATTACGATTGATCCCGAGCCGCACCCCGCGCCGTTGGTATTGCAACGCCCGCTGGAACCGGAATGAGCCGATAAAAAACCCGCCACGCGGCGGGTTTGTTGTTTTTGGCTTCGCTAGTTATGCCGTTGTCAGCCGCTTTGATAGTCGGCTCAACGTCGACCTTGAGCAACCCGTCGCCGCAACAATGCTGCTCCAACTTTGCCCCGATTGGAGCATTTTCAAAATCGCGTTGTTCCGTTCAGTATCTTCGGGCCTTCCCCGGAAAAGTCCTGCCTCTTTGGCTTTGATGATGCCTTGCGCTTGCCGCCGTCGCCTGTCGTCGTAATCTTTGCGCGCAATGGCCGCTAGCATATCGAGCAGCATGCTATTGATCGCGCCGAACATACGCCCGGTAAATTCATCATCGGTTTTCGTCATCATCATGTGCGAGGTCGGGAGGTCGAGTGCCACCACGCGCACTTTGCGGTCCTCCAACTCGCGTTTCAAGCGATCCCAATCCACCGCGTTCAGTCGGCTCAAACGGTCGACCTGTTCGATTAGTAGAATGTCCCCCGGTTTGCAGTCCGCAAGCAGGCGGAACAGTTCGGGGCGGGCAAGGGATGCTCCGCTTTCGTTTTCAACATAGGTGGCAGCAATCGACAATCCTCTGTCCTTCGCAAACGCCTCCAAATCACCTCTCGCGCGATTGGCGTCTTGTTCCTTAGTGGATGCCCGCAAATAAGCCCGAACGAACATGGCCTAATCCCCTTCAGTTCGATTTAACTAGTTCGATTATTGGCAGTTCGTTTTGAGTTGTCAACCGGTATTTATAGAACCGGTCTAGCGCTGGTTCTCTTGGGGTACACCTAAAACGAACGCACGCCTCCAAGCACAACGCCCCTGAATGGAGCGGAACTTGACGTGGATCGGGAATGTACGGAAGATCAAGCCACGCTGTGCTTGGGGGCATTAATTACATGCAAGAATTCAAGCGTACCGAACCGCGCGCAAACGCGGAGCCGATAGAGCGGGCACTGCATTCGTTCTTTGATGTGGTCGGCTACGTTTTTGGAAACGGCGTTTCCATCGCCGGTTACGTATTTGTTCGCCTACTTCTGTGGTGCGCATTCTTCTGGCTGGTTTCACTGATCTTCCCGACGTTCGGTATGATGATGCTCTACCTTCCATTCCTAGCGGTGGAAATGGTGTTCAACTGGCTCGGGAGCATGTTTGCGGGGGCTTAGGGGTTGATTTACCCCCCGCCCCTACCCCAACCCGAGGGGCTAGCTCTAGATCAGCAGGGTATTTCGCTACACAGCGGCACGCCAAAAAATAAAAAATAGAAATTACGGATTGCGTTTCAAAAACCACGCCTTGTTGACGCTGTAGATTGACTTATTCTGGCAAGCGCGAGACTTTCCGGCCCAACCAAAAAATCACAACCGGAAACGCCGAAATGACCCCATCTGCAAAAGCGGTTCAGCACGCCCAGACGGCTTTGGCAGAAGCGCTGCAATTGATGCAGCTAGAGAACGGCAAAGAAATCGCCATTGAAAAACTGGCTTACAGCGTGCCGGAAGCTGCCTACGCTCTATCGCTTTCCATCGACTACGTATGGAAGCTGGTTGCGATGGGAACTATTCCGTCTGTGAAGGTCGGCAAGCGGCGTTTGGTGCCAGCCGCCGCATTAAAAGAGTTTTTCGAGAGCCGCTAGGCTTCGACGCACTTACTGGACATTTTCGGTAGAAGATTTGTGTTTTAAACGCAATTACTTACAGTTAATCTGCGGTTGACTATCTTGCTTGCCCAAGTAAAAGCTTGGCGGTGCTTTGTACAACAAAGCGGCCCGGCTGAAGGTTGCCTCCTTCAGACCGAGCCTAACCACAAACGATCAAGGAAGGATCGAGTTATGGCTTCTGATACCGATATCATGACATCCGACAATTTAAACTCAATTTCTAAAGCGTCCTCGCACCCTCGCCCGCTGGCGGAGATCATTAAAAGGCACCAAAACGCCTACGCCGCTTTCAACGACCATTGCACCAAGATGGCCGAATTTCCTCGCCCCACGGCAGCGATAGAGGCGGAGAACGGAACGCTGGACCGCGCCGAGCGCGATGCAAAACGCGAATTCCTGTGCTACCGCCCCCGCACGCTCGCCGAAGTCAAGGCGAAAGCCGCCTATACTGTGCTCGCCGCCGAAGCGTTCACAGAGGCTGACCACCAAAGCGTGCTGCGCTCATTCCTTTAGGCAACCCAAGGCAGGGCGGCGCTTAGCCGCCCTCTAGCCCCTAAGTGCAGGTCTTCGCGCCGCCCGCCTTCACAAGCGCCTGCCAATCCGGCCCCAAAGCGCCGCGCGCGGAAATCGCCCGCCCGGCGCCCGGATCGGTATCCTTAAACATTTTGATTGCGAACGATTGGCTGTGCCCTCCGGAAACAATCGTCGGGCCGGGCCGGTAGGTAGTGTTCGCGTTTAGGAAACCTCCACCGTATGTTCCGGAAGTCTGGTAACTCCCCGGCATCTGCGTCACACGCACGTCGTTCGCGCTAGCCGCCTCGACAATGATGTAACGGTCGTAACCCGCCTTCAGCGTTTCAATGGCGGCTTGTTTTTGCGCGACATTCGCGGCTCCTACTCCACCGCAAACGGGCGCCGCCCGCGCTTGAATTATCGCTGTGTCGTTTGATGTTCGAATAGCGTTTGATGCCGCGCATCCGACCAACGCCAGACACGGCAACGCGCACAATGCGGCCCTTATCATGTAACCCCCAATTCAATGCCCAAGGCGAGTAACATCACGGGCGCCGGGGCCAGTCAATTGCGGCGTCACGGAAGGCGTTCCGCGTTGGTATGAGCAACACAGATTTCGGGGGGGAACCACGAGCGAAAAGAACCACGCCATGCGCGTTCTTACACTGTGTTACGAGCGCGCCGACTGGGGACATAAGCCCGCCGACGCGCTCGCACTATTACGAGATGCTACGCCGCTATGTCTACGCGCCGCCAAGGCAATTGAGACGGATGCACATTTCGCAGGAAACGAACAATGTCCGACCGGCCATATGTTCGGTGCTGTCGTGCCCCTATGAGCACAACAGGTTGACCAAGCCGGAGGCCGAGGGCCGCAACCAAGCCATCAGCCTGACCGCGATTGTTAATGACGTGATCTTGGACGGAAGCGACCGCGAAGTTCACACCCTGCTCTCTGACAAGAGCTATCTGCCATTGTGCCATTATGCAGCCCTCCGTTTCGCGGCGGCTGTCTGTTCACTTCCGGGGTGTTTCCGCCCTTTCAGAACGTCGTTCACCCTGCCGGGATTTACCCCGTAGGTAGCAGCAATGTGGTGCTGGTATTCACCGGCCAAATGGCGAAGCCAAATATCAACGGCATCGTCATAGGTAAGCTGGTATGGTGGTTCTTGCTCGATAGACATGGGTCGTCAGCCTTATTGAAGGCTTGGGCGACTTGACAGCGAGTCGATTGCGCGTATGTATGCGCGTGTTGTCTAACGACTAGCCGCAAGCCGACCAAGCTACTGCGGTTACCGATACGGAGCCGGGGTTGCAGCCCCGGCTTTGTCGCATCAGGCGACAGAAATTAGTTTCTATCGCAACGATGATATGTGATGACTCGGTCTAGGGTGTCAATAGAAAGCCCCTCGCGTCCCCGCTGAATCACAGGAAGGCGCAGAATTCCTTTATATTCAATGGCTTGCTTGGTTCCTCCCAGAAGCCGAGTTCGGCCTTTATGCCGAACTTCTCTATTGATAACGCGATTCGAGTCGCCCCGTCTAGATTGTGCGCCGCACAAAAGCACAACCATTGATTCGCATTAGGCAAATCGAACCCCACAGCGCTTACTTTATGGCTGTCGTTATGGTTTTCAGCAAATAATCCGAAAAAGACAATTAAATCAGATGGTTCTGGCGGAGAGAGCGGGATTCGAACCCGCGATACGGTTCCCCGTATACACACTTTCCAGGCGTGCGCCTTCAACCACTCGGCCACCTCTCCGCATGCGCGCGCCCAAGGGCACTGCACGCCGGGCTCATCTAGTCGATCCTGCGGCGAATGCCAAGGCCTCGCAAGCCGCATTGTGTGCTGGTTTTTGCTGGAGAGCGCGGTAGTCGCAATTCTCCACCAAAATTCCCAAGCACGATTGCCGAGTCCGCCATCGCACCATATGTGTCTTGCCCGGATCGGCGATCGGAGAGGATGATGCTGCGTTTCCTGTTCAGGCTCGTTGGCATGTTTGCGCTTGCGGTAGCCGTCATCATGTCGGTGCTCGACGCCACCCGTACGGTTGCCGCCTCGCGTCTGGTGATGACGCCACTGAATACAAGCTGGATAACGGTGTCGCCCGACTCGCTGGCGGCCGCGCAGCAATTTGTACAAACCAGGCTTCACCCGCTGCTTTGGGACCCCGTTATAGTCGCAGTTCTGAACCTTCCAGGCTTCGTCGTTTTCGGCATCGCGGCGTTCCTGTTTTTCGCACTCGGCCGCAGGCGGCGGCGCCCCGGTCATTTCGCGATCGAGAGCTGAACGGCTCGTTCCCTCGCCGACATTGCGGTTGCACTGCTGATTTGGCTTGCCTATGCTCGGGCGATGGAACAGTCGACGCTGAACGCAACGCAGACGTCACCTGCGCTGACAATCCGGCGGACCTGCTCCATCAAATTTCGCTAGGGGCGGCCTCGTGCGATGCCAAGGCCCGGTGGGCAGCCTTTCTCCCTCAAGCTCCAGTTCGCCGCGGCCGGCGATCTCGACGTCGCAAAAAGAGTGGTCGAAGCCGCCATTGCCGTATCATCCTGACAGATCGCCGCGAATAATGGCGTTGAGGGAGATGCCGGACCATCGTCGCGGGAGGCGACGGCCGGGCAACAGGGGGATCATCGATAGCGATCGCGTCGGGAATGCGCACGCGCGACCCGCGGGGGGCCATTGCCGTTCCGGCGTCGCGATCAGGAAAACAGGTTTGAGCGCAAGGGTGGCGGTCGGCGCGGTGCTATCGGCCATCCGGGTTTCATCCAACACCGCAAGCAAGGGAAGAGGATATGAAGAAACTACTCGCATCGACGGTTCTCGCGATGGGCGTGTTCGCGTGGGCTGGGCCGGCATCCGCCGAATGCGGAAACGTCACCATCTCCAACATGAACTGGCAGTCCGCCGAGGTTTTGGCCAGCATCGACAAAATCATTCTCGACGCTGGATATGGGTGCAGTTCTGAACTCGTCGTCGGCGACACGGTGCCGACGCTCACCTCGATGACGGAGAAAGGCCAGCCCGACATCGCGCCGGAGGGCTGGGTCGACCTTTTGCCGGACGTGGTGGAGCGCGGCATCAAGGAAGGCAAGCTGGTCTCGACCGTTGAGGCGCTCTCGGACGGCGCGGTGCAGGGCTGGTGGATCCCGAAATATCTCGCCGAAGCTCATCCCGACATCAAGACGATCGCCGACGCGCTGAAGCATCCCGACCTGTTCCCCGCGCCCGAAGACCCCTCCAAGGGTGCTGTGTTCAACGGACCGCAGGGCTGGGGCGGAACGCTGGTGACGACGCAGTTCTTCAAGGCATATGACGCCGAGAAGGCGGGGTTCACCCTGGTCGATACCGGCTCGGCAGCGGGCCTCGACGGCTCGATCGCCAAGGCTTATGAGCGCAAGGAAGGCTGGATGGGCTACTACTGGGCACCGACCGCCATCCTCGGCAAGTACGAGATGGTGAAGCTCGACTACGGCGTTCCCTATGACGAGGCCGAATGGAAGCGCTGCAACACCGTCGCCGACTGCGCCGATCCCAAGCCGAACGAATGGCCGAAGGACAGCGTGCAGACGCTGGTGACGACGGCCTTCGCCGAACGCGCCGGCCCGGCGATGGACTACCTCAAGGCGCGTTCATGGTCGAACGAAACGGTGAACAAGCTGCTCGCCTGGATGACCGACAATCAGGCCACCGGCGAGGAAGGCGCAAAATATTTCCTCGAGAACAATGAGGATATCTGGACCAAGTGGGTGTCGCCCGAGGTCGCCGAGAAGGTCAAGGCTGCGCTTTGACCTTCTGATCGGTGGCGCGCCTGGCGCGCCGCCATTTTGTTCCGGGACGGTCGCCGTGACCATTGCAGCGACCGTCCTGCTCTTTTGGGGAGAAACCCTATGGATTGGCTGACCAGCTTTCCGCATCTCAACGATGATTTCCTGCGTGCCTTGAAGAAGGCCATCGATGAAGGCTTTCGCGCTTTCACGCGCGCCTATGGCGATCTGATCGAAGCCTTTTTCGATCCCCTTCAATATTTCCTGATCCAGTCCGAGCGGTTCATGACCAACACGCCCTGGCCGATCATCATGCTTCTGGTCGCAGCCCTTGCCTGGTTCGGCAGCCGAAGCCTCAAGATCGTCATCGGCTCGCTGCTGACGCTGTTCGTCATCGGCCTGTTCGACATGTGGGACGACACGATGAAGACCATTTCGATGATCTTCGTCTGCACGGTGCTCGCCATCGTGCTCGGCATCCCGATCGGCATATTGATGTCGCGCTCGGACCGCTTCCAGAACATGATCAATCCGGTGCTGGATGTCATGCAGACGATGCCGAGCTTCGTCTATCTCATCCCGGTGGTGATGCTTCTGGGCATCGGCAAGGTGCCGGGCCTGATCGCGGTGGTCATCTACGCCATTCCGCCGATGATCCGGCTGACCAATCTGGGGATAAGACTGGTCGACAAGGATGTGCTGGAGGCCGCCGACGCGTTCGGCTCGTCGAGCTGGCAACGCCTGAAGAACGTACAGATGCCGCTGGCGCTGCCCACAATCATGGCCGGCATCAACCAGACCATCATGATGGCGCTTGCCATGGTCGTCATCGCTTCGATGATCGGGGTCCAGGGGCTCGGCCAGCCGGTGCTGAAGGCCATCAACAACCAGTATTTCACGCTCGGCGTCTTCAATGGCCTGGCCATCGTCGGCATCGCCATCATCTTCGACCGCATCAGCCAGGCCTATGGCAAGCGGCTGCAGAAACATTTGGAGATCGTGCATGGCTGAGCAGCAGGCCGCCGGCCAAGACACCGGCATCCGTATCCGCAACCTTTACAAGATCTTCGGCCACGACCCCGCGGCCTATGTCGACCTCGTGCGGCAGGGGATGAGCAAGGCCGAGCTCAATGAGCGCTATGGCCACGTTCTGGGTCTGAAGGACATCAACATCGAGATGCCTTCCGGCGGAATCCAGGTCATCATGGGCCTGTCCGGCTCCGGCAAGTCGACACTGATCCGCCACATCAACCGGCTGATCGATCCGACCGCCGGCGAGGTGCTGGTCGGCGGCAGCGACGTGGTGAAGATGGACGCGCGGGAATTGCGCCAGTTCCGCCGCAACAAAACGGCGATGGTGTTCCAGAAATTTGCGCTGCTGCCACACCGCAGCGTGCTCGACAACGCCGTCTACGGCTTGGAAGTCCAAGGCCTGCCACGTGCCGCCCAGGTGGACGCGGCGATGCGCTGGATCGAGCGGGTCGGCCTGAAGGGGTTCGAGGACCGCTATCCGAACCAGCTCTCCGGCGGCATGCAGCAGCGGGTCGGGCTGGCGCGCGCGCTCACCAACGACGCGCCGATTCTGCTGATGGACGAGGCCTTCTCCGCGCTCGACCCGCTGATCCGCATGGATATGCAGGGCGTGCTCCTCGACCTCCAGAAGGAAATCAGGAAGACTATCGTCTTCATCACCCACGATCTCGACGAGGCGCTCAGGCTCGGCGACCGCATTGCCATCCTGCGCGACGGCGAGGTGATCCAGCAGGGCACCGGCCAGGAGATTGTGCTGAAGCCCGCCGATGACTATATCAGCAAATTCGTCAAGGAAGTGAACCGAGGGCGCGTCATCAAGGTAGACGCCATCATGAGCAGTCTTAAGACCACAGCCGGCCAGCCGCCGGTGATCGTGCCGTCAGGTACGGTGATCGAGGATGCCGCCCGCCTGCTGACCGAGGCCGACAGGCAAGAAGCGGCCGTCGCCAACGGTTCCGGCGAGATCGTCGGCAGCCTGCGCATGCATGATATCGTCTCGGCCATGTTCTCCACCGACCCGGACAATGCCCGCAAGCTGGAGGTTTCATAACCTCAACCATCTCGGGAGACTGCGATGTTTTTTCTGAGCGACATGCTGAACAAGAAGCTGAACCTGCCAAAACCGGGCGAAGCGTTGCCCGGACGTGACACGCCGATCGCGACTGCCGTCCGGCATTTCGTCAACAAGCGCCCGCTGAAGGGGCCATACCCGGAAGGATTGGAAACGGCGCTGTTCGGGCTCGGCTGCTTCTGGGGAGCGGAGCGCATGTTCTGGCAGATGGAAGGCGTCTGGATAACGGCGGCCGGCTATTCGGGTGGTCTGACACCCAATCCGACCTACCAGGAGACCTGCACCGGCCTTACCGGACATGCAGAAGTCGTTCTCGTGGTTTTCGATCCGAAGATCGTCTCCTACGCCGACCTGCTCAAGGCGTTCTGGGAAAACCACGACCCGACGCAGGGCATGCGCCAGGGAAATGATGTCGGCACCACTTATCGCTCGGCCATCTATACGTTTTCGGACGCGCAGTACGACGCGGCGATCGCCTCGCGCGATGCCTATGAGGCGTCGTTGCGCGGCAAGGGTCTCGGAAAGATCACGACCGAGATCGCGCCGGCTAGCGTGTTCTACTTCGCCGAGGAAGACCATCAGCAATATCTGGCCAAGAACCCGCATGGCTATTGCGCGCTGAAAGGCACCGGGGTCGCCTGCGCCGTGCCGCAACCGGCTGGCACCGGCGCCTGACAGAAGACGTCAATCCCACCCAAGGCCTTCCGATTTGCCGGGATCCAATCCCGGCAAATCGGATCGTTTTCCAATCGGTCAAAATTCCACGTGAGTTTTGCCCTTCGGCGTGCAAGACTTCGCGCCATGTGCCGTCGAGCGCCGGGGCATAGGCCGCCGGTCGGCACGCGGGTGAAGCAAACCGACAGGGGTGGACTCACATGAAGCGCATTGTTCTCGGTCTTCTGGCAGCAGCCGCATTGGCATTTCCAGCTCTTGCCGCCGACATCAAGCCGGCGATCATCTACGATCTTGGCGGAAAGTTCGACAAATCCTTCAACGAAGCCGCATATAACGGCGCCGAGAAATTCAAGCAGGAAACCGGCATCGCCTATCGCGATTTCGAGATCCAGAACGACGCCCAACGCGAACAGGCGCTCCGCAAATTTGCCGAAGATGGCAACAATCCGATCGTTATGGCAGGCTTCTCCTGGGCTGCGGCCCTTGAGAAGATCGCCCCTGAGTTTCCCGATACGAAGTTCACCATCATCGACATGGTTGTCGACAAGCCAAATGTGCGTTCGGTCGTGTTCAAAGACAATGAGGGCTCCTACATTGTCGGCATCCTTGCGGCGATGGCTTCCAAGACCAAGAAGGTCGGGTTCGTCGGCGGCATGGATATTCCGCTGATCCGCAAATTCGGCTGCGGCTATGTCGGCGGCGCAAAGTCGGCCGGCGCGACCGAAGTCATCTACAACATGACCGGCGATACGCCGGCGGCGTGGAACGACCCGACCAAGGGCGGCGAGATCGCCAAGGCGCAGATTTCACAAGGCGCGGACGTCATATATGCGGCGGCCGGCGGCACCGGTGTCGGCGTGCTGCAGGCGGCGGCGGATGCCGGCAAGCTCAGCATCGGGGTCGATTCCAACCAGAACGGCCTGCAGCCGGGCAAGGTGCTTACCTCGATGCTCAAGCGCGTCGATGTCGCCGTCTATAACGCCTTCATGGACACCAAGAACGACAAGTTCACGCCCGGCTTCAACAATCTCGGGCTCAAGGAAGGCGGCGTCGACTACGCGATGGACGAGCACAACAAGGATCTGGTGACCGAGGAGATGAAGGCGGCCGTGGAGAAAGCCAAGGCCGACATCGCTTCCGGCAAGATCGTGGTCCACGACTATATGGCGGACAACTCCTGCCCGTATTGACCACCGGCAGCGGCTGAGGGCATCTGCCCGGCGCAGGCGCCCTCTTCCCGCAGATTTTTCCGGTCACCAGTGCGGCGGCTTGGTAATCTCATGGCCAGGCGCCGTCTGCCCCTCCAATGTCAGGAACCGCTCGGTCAGCGCGTCGAGCTTCTTTTGCAGCCTGTCGATCACCTTCCACTGTTCGACGAGTTGGGAAGACAATTCCTCGATGGTCTTCTCCTGCTCGGCCGAGCGGATTTCGAGCGTGGTGAGGCGGTCGGCGGTTTGTGTCATGTCGAGAACCTTGGTCATGCCGTTCGTGGGAACAGCTACTGCATCGGAAGGCACAATGCTTCGTGCGTCTGATCCTGGAAATTGACAAGCGCGCCGGCTTTTGTCGAGACTGGGAGGATCGGCCCACAGCCGTCAGGAGGTGAATTCGTCACATGACGGAACCGGCAATCGAGCTCATCGGCATCAGCAAGAGCTTTGGCGCGGTGCGGGCCAATCGCGACATAGACCTCAAGGTCGCGCGCGGCACCATCCATGGCATTGTCGGCGAGAACGGCGCCGGCAAGTCCACGCTCATGTCGATCCTCTACGGCTTCTATCAGGCCGATGCCGGCGAGATTCGCGTGGGCAGCGTGCCAACGGCGATCCGAACGCCCAACGACGCCATCGCCGTGGGCATCGGCATGGTGCACCAGCATTTCATGCTGGTCGAGAATTTCTCGGTGCTGGAAAACGTCATCCTCGGAGCGGAAGGCGAGCCGCTCCTGAAAAACAGCATTGCCAAGGCGCGTTCGGAATTGCAGCGGCTCGAGCGCGAATACGGGCTCGAGGTCGATCCCGACGCCATCATCGAGGACCTGCCGGTCGGTTTGCAGCAGCGCGTCGAAATCCTCAAGGCGCTCTATCGCGGCGCCGAAATCCTCATACTGGACGAACCCACCGGCGTGCTGACGCCGGCCGAGGCCGACCATCTTTTCCGCATCCTCAGACAGCTGAAGGAACAGGGCAAGACCGTGGTCCTGATCACGCACAAGCTGCGCGAGATCATGGCGATCACCGACACGGTTTCGGTGATGCGCCAGGGGACCATGGTGGCGACGCGTGAGACCGCCAGCACCACGGTCGAGGAACTGGCCGAGCTGATGGTCGGCCGTCGCGTGCTGTTGCGGGTTGAGAAAGGCGCTTCCAGTCCGGGCGAGGTCAAGCTTTCGGTGAAGAACCTTACAGTGAGGGATTCGCGCGGCGTCACCATGGTCGATAACGTATCCTTCGACGTGCGGGCCGGCGAGATCGTCGGCATTGCCGGTGTCGCCGGCAACGGCCAGTCGGAACTGATGGAGGCGATCTGCGGCGTGCGCAGCGCGGTTTCCGGCAGCGTTTCGCTCGACGGCGGCGCCATCGACGTGATTGGCGTGGCCGACCCGGGCGAGTTGCGCGACCGTGGCCTCGCCCATGTGCCGGAGGACCGCCACCACGTCGGGCTGGTGCTTGCCTTCGAGGAGAACGAGAATTCCATTCTCGGCTACCACGACGAGGAACAATACAGCAAAGGCCCGTTGCTCGACATCGACGCGATCCGCGCCGACGCGAAGGCGAAGATCGAGAAATACGACATCCGCCCCTCCGACTGCCGGCTGAAGACCGCCAATTTTTCCGGCGGCAACCAACAGAAGATCGTGCTGGCGCGTGAGATGGAGCAGGACCCCGGCGTGCTGGTCGTTGGCCAGCCAACGCGCGGCGTAGATGTCGGCGCCATCGAATTCATCCACAAGCGCCTCATTGCCATGCGCGACCAGGGCAAGGCGGTACTTCTGGTTTCTGTCGAACTCGACGAAATCCGCTCGCTGGCCGACCGGATTCTGGTGATGTTTGCCGGCCGCGTCGTCGGCGAGCGCAGTCCCGATGCGACGGAGGGCGAACTCGGGCTCCTGATGGCCGGCGTCGAGCCCCGTCAAGCGGCGGAGTGAGCACGCCGCCCGGCAAAAGCCACATTGTCCGCTATTCCCATCTCCGACTTTTGGGAATCGAAGGGACCGACGTGGCCAGAGCACGACGTGGCGCCGCCCGGCGCATTGCAAATCTCGCGGGCCTCTGCCTGCTTCTTGTTACCGCTGCATGCCGCTCTACCCTGCCGGTCGGCGAGGGTGCCATCGCTTCAGCTGCGGGATCGAACCATCTGGCCGAGATTCGCGCCTCTCACGGTCTCGGCCGGCTGAGCGCCGACCCGAAACTGGAGCGGGCAGCCTTGCAGCAGGCCGGCTACATGGCACGCGCCGGGCGCATGGCGCACAACACCGGGCGCGGCAGGGATTTCGCCTCGCGCATGAATGGCGACGGCATCGCCGCGCCGGCCGCGGAAAATCTGGCGCATGGCCGGATTGACCCGGACCGGCTGTTCGCCATGTGGATGGATTCGCCCGGACATCGCCGCAATATCCTCGACGAGCGCATGAACCGTTTCGGCCTTGCCTATGTCAATGAGGGCGGCAATGGTGGTCAGCGCTATTGGGCGCTGGTGCTGGCGAAATAGGACGCATCGTTCCTGCCGCCGGCGCGTTATGCCGAAGCGGCTGGTTTATCTTCCGGCGCAGAACCTCTATGACCAGGCCCGGAGGGCTAAGCCGATGATGCCGAAAGCCGTATTTTGGGACATGGACGGGACGCTGATCGACAGCGAGCCGCTTCACGAGCAGGCGATGGTCGCCGTGCTCAAGAGCCTTGGCATCACGCCACCCGCCGATCTGCACGACCGCATCATCGGCATCTCGGCCCGGCCGATCTATGACATGCTGCATGAGATGTTCGGCCTCAATCTGTCGTTCGACGACTGGATCGTGCGTAAATACGTCTACTACATGGAGCATGTCGGCCGGCTTAAGCCGCGTGCCGGCGCGGTCGAGATTTTTCGCGACCTGCGAGCGCTGGGAGTGCCGCAAGCAATCGTGTCGAATTCGGACCGGCTGATCGTCGAGGCGAACATGCGCGTCCTCGGCATCGATCGCCCCGGAATGAAGTCGGTCACCCGCAACGATGTGCGCTTCGGCAAGCCGGACCCCGAGCCCTATCTGCGCGCCGCCTGGTTGACCGGGGTCGATCCGGCCGAAAGCGTCGTCGTCGAGGACACCCAGACCGGTTCGTTGGCCGGCATCGCCGCCGGCATGCAAACGCTGTTCTGGCCGCAGCAGCCGATGGAGACGCCGGATGGCGCCATCAGGATAGACAGCGCCGACGAGCTGCGCGATCGTCTCGGCCTCAATGACGATTGAGGGGCATGACAGTGACGATCGACTGGAGCGACCTCACCAAGGACGAGCAGACGGCGCTCAAGCGCTTGAATCGCGGGCCTTATCCGGAGCTGTCGAAAGACATGGCCGAGCGCCTGATCGCGCTCGGGCTGGCGCAGGAACGGCCCGCCGGCGTCGGCATCAACCGGCAGGGACGGGAACTCGTCATCAACGCTTTGCTTGACCCCAGCCATACCTGATGAGCGGCCGTCTACGGCGATCGCCCCCGCGCTGCGGAACGGCACATCGGCACCCTGTCTTGACTTCGCAGCCGGCATCCCCAACTATGGCTGCATGAGTACCGTAGTCAAAATCCTTGGCGATTCCTTTTTCCGGGTTTGCCCCATCGCGGGATCCTAACCCCCGGCTCGGTTGCTTTGCGCCCCCGAGCCGAGGGGGTGAACATGTAGATTTCACATGTGATTTGTGCAGGATTTGATCGCCTGCAATTCGGCGCTTCCAACAAAAACCTCCGCCAGATCGGTGAGCGCTTTCGTCGCTGCCGTTTGCCACGCGCGGACGAAAGTACGGGAATTGACATGCAAGGCAACACGAAGGCCCGGCGCAAGCCGAACATAAAGGTCTCCAAGACCGACCACGGGCGGCTGCTGACGCTCGCCAACGGCGCCGTCGACCGGCTGCCGGAGGTTTCGAACGAATTGCTCAACGAACTCGACCGGGCACGAGTCGTCGATGATGGCGGCGTGCCCGCCGACACCGTACAGATGGGCTCGACGGTCACTTTCAAGCCGGATACCGGCGAAGCAAAGACCGTTACGCTGGTGTTTCCGGGCGAGGCCGACATCTCCCAGGGCAAGGTGTCGATCCTGACGCCGATCGGTACGGCGCTGCTCGGTCTTTCGACAGGCCAGTCGATCAGCTGGACGGCGCGCGACGGACGCCAGCACGAACTTTCCGTGCTCGAAGTCACCCAGACGGCGGCACCGGACGCGAATGGCGCTGCCGGGATAACCTCGGCGCTGGCGGGGTCGTAGGCATGCCTGCCTCGACATCCTCGCGACTTCTCAACCGTGCGGGAAGCCTCGTCACCGGAGATTGACCCCTGCGCCGATGAAGCCGCAAGTGCGTTCCGGCCCAGGGGAGCCTTCCGATTTCAGGTTCAACGGTTGATTCCGGCACCCGCTTCCACGTGGTCCGGTTGGAGATGCGCGATGTCAGACAGCGATTTCTGTCAGCTTACGACGAAGGATTACACCACGATCGAGGTGATGCTGGAGCGGTATGCGGGGCTAGACGACACGATGACGGCTATCCTGCGCCAGAAGATCGCCAAGGCCGTCGTGATGTTCCGCGACGACATTCCCGCGAATGTCGTCACCCTGGACAGCCGCGTGACATTTCGCGTCGATGGCGGTCCGGCCGAGACGCGAATCATCGCCAATGACGAGACGCGCGGCGTGGTCGGCATGGTTCTGGCGATCACCACGCCGCGCGGCGTGGCCCTGCTCGGACTTGCCGAGGGCGATTGCGTGACCATCACCAAGGAGGACGGAAGCCGCGAAACGCTCTCGGTGCAGGAGGTCGTCTATCAGCCGGAGGCTGCTGCCCGCGATGCGGGAAAGCTCGGGCAAGGAGGCGCGCCGGGCGCTGCACGCCGGCCCTTCTTGCGGGTCGTGCACAGCTCCGACGATCTGCCGCAGAAGCCGGCGCCTGCCGGCAGGGCCGCGTTCAGGACCAGCTTCGAGGATCCAGACTACGACCCCGATCCGACGGCGGCGTAAGCCTAGAGCCTTTCGGGGTTCCTGAAAGGCTCTAGCACCTAGATCAGGCGGGCAAGGTGACCCGGCGCAATGTCAGGTTGATCCGCCCGCCCTTCTTCAAAAGCGTCGATGTCGATGGATAGATGCGGTCGACGCCATGGAAACAGAGCCGACCCTCGCCGCCGAGGATCACCACGTCGCCGCTCTCCAGCCTGAAGGAAACCGTGCGGCCTTCCCGCGTCGTCTCACCGACGCGGAACAGGCAGGCATCGCCAAGCGAGACGGAGACGACTGGCGCTGCCAGATCAGTCTCGTCGCGATCCTGATGCAGCCCCATCCTGGCGGTTTCGGTATAGAAATTGACGAGGCAGGCTTCCGGCGGATGCGGATAGCCGGAAACCTCGCGCCAAAGCTCATGCAGCATCTCCGGGATCGGCGGCCAGGGCGCGCCGGTCACCGGGTGCGTCGGCTGGTAGCGGTAGCCGCGATCCCTGTCGGTGACCCAGCCCAGCGCGCCGCAATTGGTCATCCGAACGCTCATCGGCTTGCCGCTGCGCGGCATCGTCGGCACGTAGAGCGGCGCCTTGGCGACGACGTCGCGGATATGCTCGACCAGCGCTTCCTGCGCGACACGGTCGAAGTGACCGGGGATATGGCGCACGCCTCTGGGCAGAACCAGCATGATGTCCAGTCTATAGGTTGAATGTGAAACGGCGGGCTCGCCCGCCGTTTCACATTCTTATCTGCACGTCAGGCCGTTTCCAGATCGGGGATGCGCAGCACCTGGCCGGGATAGATCTTGTCGGGATGGGTCAGCATCGGCTTGTTGGCCTCGAAGATCAGCGTGTGCTTCGCACCCTTGCCTTTGCCATATTGCGCTTCGGCGATCTTCCAGAGGTTGTCGCCCTTCTTCACCGTGTAGAAGACCGGCTTCTTGGCGGGGGTGGCCGCCGCCACAATGGCGGTCATGTCGGCGTTCGCATCGAGCTTCAGCCCGCTTTCGGGCGCCACGACCTTCAGTTCGCCGGCCTCCACCTTGGAAACGCCAAGCGTGTTGCCGATGGCGATGACCGCTTTTTCGAAGATCGACTGATCGGCGACCACGCCCTTGAGAACCGCCTTGTCGCCCTGAACCTCGACTTCGACCTTTTCGGTGCCGAGCTTGTGGGAATCGAGTTCCTTCTTCAGCGTTTCGGCCGAAGCGGGCTCTGCCTCGTCGCCGCCAAACCCCAGTTTCTTGCCGACGTTCTTCACGAAATCGAACATGCTCATGGTCCGGAATCTCCTTGCTGCCGCACTTGTTCGGGCATGCGAACTTCGCATCCACAATTGGCAAATGGAAGGGCGGAATGTTTCCGCAGCGTCAGCGGCACCTTCACTCGCTGTCGACCTTGCCGCGCAGCTTCTTGACGACGGAACGACCCGCCTTGCTCTTGAGCCGCCGTTCCACCGAGCCTTTCGTCGGTTTGGTCTTGCGGCGCGGCTTGGGCGGCGGTTCGGCCGCCTTTGTGACAAGCTCCGCCAGGCGGGCGCGCGCATCCGCCCGGTTCTGCTCCTGGGTGCGGAAGCGTGCGGCCTCGATGACGACCACGCCATCCTTGGTGGCGCGCTGGCCGGCAAGCGCGATCGTGCGCTCTCGTACGCGCTCGGGCAGTCCGGGCGCGTTCCTGGCATCGAACCGCAATTGTACGGCGGTCGCCACCTTGTTGACGTTCTGCCCGCCCGGACCGGAGGAACGGATGAAATTCTCCTCCAGATCATCCGGATAGATCACGACCTCGTCAGTCACGATGATTTTTTCGTCGGCGCTCATCGCCCAGTGATGCCGCGCGAAGGGCAAAAAGAAAAGGCCCGGCACCGGAGTGTCGGGCCTTTCATGCTGGAACGAAATTATTCCGCGGCTGCCTGGATGCGCGGCGCAGCACCGCGCACATTGGCGTCGACATGGGGTTCGAACTTTCCGAAATTGTCGACGAACATGCCGACCAACCGCCCCGCCTGCCGGTCATAGGCGGCTTTGTCCGCCCAGGTCGAGCGCGGATCGAGGATGGCGCTATCGACGCCTGCGACCGCCTCCGGTACCGAGAAGCCGAAATTCGCATCGGTGCGGAACTGCGCGCCATTGAGGGAACCGTCAAGCGCCGCGGCAAGCAGGGCACGCGTCGCCTTGATCGGCATGCGCCTGCCCGTTCCATAGGCGCCGCCGGTCCAGCCGGTATTAACCAGCCAGCAGTCTACGCCGTGCTCGGCGATCAACTGGCGCAGCAAATTGCCGTATTCCGACGGATGGCGCGGCATGAAAGGGGCACCGAAACAGGTCGAGAAGGTCGCCTCCGGCTCGGTCACGCCCTTTTCGGTGCCGGCCACCTTCGCGGTGTAGCCCGACAGGAAATGGTACATGGCCTGCGCCGGCGTCAGCTTGGCGATGGGCGGCAGCACGCCGAATGCATCGGCGGTCAGCATGATGATGTTCTTCGGATGGCCGGCCCGGCCGGTCGCACTGGCATTCGGGATGAAATGCAGCGGATAGGCACAGCGCGTGTTTTCGGTCAGGCTCCCATCGTCGAAGTCCGGAACGCGGTTCTCGTCGAGGACGACGTTTTCCAGAACGGTGCCGAAACGTTGCGTCGTCGAGAAGATCTCCGGCTCGGCTTCCGCCGAGAGGCGGATGGTCTTGGCGTAGCAGCCACCCTCGAAATTGAAGATGCCGTCAGGACCCCAGCCATGCTCGTCATCGCCGATCAGCGTGCGTGACGGGTCGGCCGACAGCGTGGTCTTGCCGGTGCCCGAAAGCCCGAAGAAAACCGCCGCATCCCCATCGGGACCCTCATTGGCCGAGCAGTGCATCGGCATTACGCCGCGTTCGGGCAACAGATAGTTCAGGGCGGTGAAAACCGACTTCTTCATCTCGCCGGCATATGACGTGCCGCCGATCAACACGATCATTCGCGTCAGATCGACCGCGATCACCGTCTCGGTGCGGCAGCCGTGGCGCGCCGGATCGGCCCGGAAAGACGGCAGGTCGACGATCGTCATCTTCGGCAGGAAACCGTCGAGTTGCTCGGGCTGCGGGCGGATCAGGAGGTTACGGATGAACAGGGAGTGCCAGGCATATTCGGTGATGACGCGCGTCGGCAGGTTCTGCGCCGCGTCGGCGCCGCCGATCAGGTCCTGGACGAACAACTCCTTGTCGCCCGCGTGGGCGGCAAAATCGGCCAACAGCAGTTCGAAGCGCTCAGGCGACATGGGCTTGTTGTTGTCCCACCAGACATGCGGCTCGGTTCGCGCATCGCGCACGACGAACTTGTCCTTGGCGGAGCGCCCGGTGTGCTGACCAGTCTCGGCGACCAAGGCGCCATGGGCCGTCAATCGCGCCTCCCCGCGCCCGATCGCTTCCTCATAAAGCGCCGCTTCGCCGAGATTGTAATGAACCGTCCGCGAACTTGAGAAACCTGATTCCTTCACCCCGCAGGCGGGATTGCGTCTGCCAGTTTCGGTCACTTGCGTTCTCCACATCCATGATCCTGCGACTACCCGCGAAACGCAAGCGCCGCATCACCACTATCTAGCGGCGAAACTGGTCAGAACCAGAAATACCAAATGATTTCAAATCATTAATCGATTTAAAAATTTAAATCGTTTATATCCGTTTAAAACTTCATCCTTTCGGGTAGCCGCTTAGCACAACCCTACATAAATGCGCTTAGCCGGCCCTGTGACATTGATGGGATTATGTGCCACATTTTGTACTCAATTTGTCCGCCAATAGCCCCTTCCACGCAGGAAAGGGACCCAAGCTCATGAGGGAGTCGCTTGAAATGGCAACGATCGCGCTTGTCGATGACGACCGCAATATTCTGACCTCCGTATCGATTGCGCTGGAATCCGAAGGCTATCGCGTGGAGACCTACACAGACGGCGCCTCGGCGCTGGAAGGACTTGCGGCGCGGCCGCCGAACCTTGCCATACTCGACATCAAGATGCCCCGCATGGACGGCATGGAGCTGCTGCGGCGCTTGCGTCAGAAGAGCGACCTGCCGGTGATCTTTCTCACCTCCAAAGACGACGAGATCGATGAGCTGTTCGGCCTCAAGATGGGCGCCGACGACTTCATCCGCAAACCGTTCTCGCAGCGCCTGCTGGTCGAACGGGTCAAGGCGGTGCTGCGCCGCGCCAGTGCGCGCGAGGCCGCGGCCAAGACGCCAAACCAGCAGTCGCGGTCGCTTGAACGCGGCCAACTCGTCATGGACCAGGAACGCCACACCTGCACCTGGAAGGGCGAACCGGTAACGCTGACGGTCACCGAATTCCTCATCCTGCATTCGCTGGCGCAACGCCCCGGCGTGGTGAAAAGCCGCGATGCGCTGATGGATTCGGCCTATGACGAGCAGGTCTATGTCGACGACCGCACCATAGACAGCCATATCAAGCGGCTTCGCAAGAAGTTCAAGGCTGTCGATGACGACTTCGAGATGATAGAAACTCTGTACGGCGTCGGCTATCGCTTCCGCGAAGCGTAGTCGCGAGCGATCGGGGCGGCTTCCTTGATACGTGATTGGCCAACGGAGCCGTGACGGCCTATTCGGTTGCGTTCGCCCGTGCCGGGCGTCGAGAGGCTGTATAAGAGACTGTATGCATGGCGATGGAGGGTGAGCTCAGGAAACCGGTGACGGTTGCCAACAGGTCGGGCACCGTTTCGCCCTCGCTGTTGTCCCGGATCACGGTTCCGATGCGCCGCTTTCTCGGGCACCATGTCTTTTCCAGCCTGACGCGGCGCATCCTGTTCCTCAACCTCGCCGGTCTTGCCGTGCTGGTCGTCGGCATCCTCTATCTGAACACTTTCCGCGACGGGCTGATCGACGCGCGTGTCGAAAGCCTGATGACGCAGGGCGAGATCATTGCCGGCGCCATCGCCGCCTCCGCGACGGTCGAAACCGACGCCATCCGCATCGACCCGGAGAAACTGCTCGAATTGCAGGCCGGAGAGAGCCTGGGGCCCGGATCGGATCAGCTCGACAGCCTCGACTTCCCGATCAATCCGGAACGCGTGGCGCCGGTTCTCAGACGTCTTATCTCGCCGACGCGCACACGCGCGCGCATCTATGACCGTGACGCCAATCTACTGCTCGATTCGCGCCATCTCTATTCGCGCGGCCAGATCCTGCGCTACGACTTGCCGCCGGTGCAGGAAGAGGACCCCGACATTTTCGAGCGGATCGAGAAGTTCCTTTCCGGCCTGTTCGGCACAAACGGACTGCCGATCTACAAGGAACAGCCGGGCGGCAACGGCGCGGCATTTCCCGAAGTCATGAACGCGCTGACCGGCAGCCCCTCGACGATCGTGCGGGTAAGCGAGCAGGGCGAACAGGTGGTTTCGGTGGCCGTGCCGATCCAGCGTTTTCGTGCGGTCCTCGGTGTCCTGATGCTGTCGACCGAAGGCGGCGATATCGACAAGATCGTCGCGGCCGAGCGCAAGGCGATCCTGCGCGTCTTCGGCGTCGCGGCGCTGGTCATGGCCATTCTGTCCATGCTTCTCGCTTCCACCATCGCCAACCCGCTGCGCCGGCTTTCGGCAGCAGCCGTACGTGTGCGCCGCGGCGTCAAGAGCCGGCAGGAAATTCCGGACTTCTCCGATCGGCAGGACGAGATCGGCAACCTGTCGGTGGCGGTGCGCGACATGACCAACGCGCTTTATGCGCGCATCGAAGCGATCGAGAGCTTCGCCGCCGATGTCAGCCATGAATTGAAGAACCCGCTGACTTCGCTGCGCAGTGCAGTCGAGACGTTGCCGCTCGCCAAAAACGAGAATTCGCGCAACCGGCTGATGGAAATCATCCAGCATGACGTCAAGCGGCTGGACCGCCTCATCACCGACATTTCGGATGCCTCACGTCTCGACGCCGAATTGGTGCGCGAGGATGCCGGCAGGATCGATCTCGGGAAATTCATCGGCGATCTGGTTTCGGTGTCGCATGAAGTGGGCCGCCACAAGCGCAAGGCCGAGATCGAGTTCAAGCCGGCAAAGCTGCCGCAGGGCGTGAAGGGCTATTTCGTCCTCGGCCACGACCTGCGGATCGGTCAGGTCATCACCAATTTGATCGACAATGCGCGCTCCTTCGTTCCCGAAGACACCGGCAGGATCACCATCAGGCTGGAGCGCGCCGGAAAATTCAACATCGTCACCGTGGACGACAATGGTCCGGGCATCGGAGCCGACGTCGTCGACCGCATCTTCGAGCGCTTTTACACCGATCGGCCGACCAGCGAGGCATTCGGACAGAATTCCGGCCTCGGCCTGTCGATCAGCCGCCAGATCGTCGAAGCGCATGGCGGCACGCTGACGGCCGAGAACATACCCGGCTCCAAGGCGGGCGAGGCAAGGGGCGCACGGTTTGTGATGACCCTGCCTGCCGAAGACTGAGCCGTGGCCGCCGACAATCTCCACGCCACCGCCCTCGTACTGGGCGAGCGCGGCATCCTGATCATGGGTGCATCCGGTTCGGGCAAGACCACGCTGGCGCTCAAGCTCCTTTCACGCGCCAACGCCGCGCACCGTTTTGCCCGGCTCATCGCCGACGACCAGCTTTTCCTGTCTTGCAAGGCAGGGCGGCTGATCTGCCGGGCTCCCGGAACGATCAGGGGTTTGGCCGAGGTTCGCGGGCTGGGCCTACGGCCGCTCCGTTTCGAGCCCGCCGCGATCGTCGACCTTCTGGTCAGGCTGGTGCCGGCGAGTGAGGCAGAACGATTTCCCGAACCCGCCACGACGGAACTTGCCGGCTGCCGGCTGCCATGCCTGATGCTGGCCGAACGCAATGCGAATGGCGCAGCCCTTGCCATCGACGCCTGGCTTGCCGCACCGCCTTTCGGCTGAGCTCGCTTCGGTATTTCCCGGATGGTGCGGCAAAATGGGCGTGAATAGGGCGTTTTTGGGCTTGTCAACGCAATGCGTCTGGCCAAGATAGCGCTCCGCTGCCCGGCTTTGGCCGAAGCGGCCATTATAAAATCTGCTCGTGAACGGGCGATGACGGGAGCCAAAGCAGAATGATCGGACTCGTGCTGGTTACGCACGGTCAACTGGCCGAGGAGTTCCGCAAAGCCGTCGAGCACATTGTGGGGCCGCAGGAACACTTCGAAACCGTGGCCATCGGCGCCGACGACGACATGGAGCAGCGCCGCCGCGACATCATCGATGCGGTGGCACGAACCGACACCGGCGCCGGCGTCATCATCCTGACCGACATGTTCGGCGGCACACCCTCCAACCTGTCCATCTCGGTGATGGAATCGGGGCGTGTGGAAGTGATCGCAGGCATGAACCTGCCGATGCTGATCAAGCTGACGAGCGTTCGCAAGACCGACAACATGGTCCAGGCACTGGACGAAGCGCAGACAGCCGGGCGAAAATACATCAATGTCGCCAGCCAATTGTTGAGCAGCAAATGAGCAGTGCGTCTTTCACCGCCGACGATGGGGAGATCGTCCGGGAGTTCAGGATCATCAACAGGCGTGGCCTGCACGCACGCGCATCCGCGAAATTCGTACAGACCGCCTCGGATTTCAAGGCCACCGTGAATGTGGAGAAGGACGGCATCAAGGTTGGAGGCACCTCGATCATGGGCCTGATGATGCTTGCGGCAAGCCCTGGCTGCACGATCACCGTCACGGCCCAGGGGCCACAAGCCGTCCAGGCGATGGATGCACTTGAAGCGCTGATCACGACACGGTTCGGCGAAGACGCCTGACGCCCGCGGACGCCTTCAGTGGACATATACGGATAAAGATTTCTTTATATCCCATTGTCGGCCGAACGCCGATCTGTTAGGCACGGCCGCACAAGGCGCCTCAGCGAAATTGCGCGGATGGGCGTCGGCAAACCCGTACGACCGGAGCAAAGCCATGCCTGACAATAAAGATTATATCATCGCCGACCTATCCCTTGCCGGCTGGGGCCGCAAGGAAATCGAGATCGCCGAGACCGAAATGCCGGGCCTGATGGCCTGCCGCACCGAATTCGCCAAGGAGCAGCCGCTGAAGGGTGCGCGCATCACTGGCTCGCTGCACATGACTATCCAGACCGCGGTGCTGATCGAGACACTCAAGGCGCTCGGCGCCGAGATCCGCTGGGCCTCCTGCAATATCTTCTCCACGCAGGACCATGCAGCGGCAGCAATCGCCGAAAGCGGCATTCCGGTATTCGCGGTCAAGGGCGAGACGCTCGAGGACTATTGGAACTACACCGACCGCATCTTCCAATGGGCCGACGGCGGCACGTCGAACATGATCCTCGATGATGGCGGCGACGCCACCATGTACATCCTGATCGGCGCGCGCGCCGAAGCCGGCGAGGACGTGCTGTCCAACCCGGGCAGCGAAGAGGAAGAAATACTGTTTGCCCAGATCAAGAAGCGCATGGCGGCGACGCCGGGCTTCTTCACCAGGCAGAAGGATGCGATCCGCGGCGTTACCGAGGAAACCACCACCGGCGTCAACCGTCTCTACCAGCTTCAGAAGAAGGGCCTGCTCCCCTTCCCGGCGATCAACGTCAACGACAGCGTTACCAAGTCGAAATTCGACAACAAATATGGTTGCAAGGAATCGCTGGTCGACGGCATCCGCCGCGCCACCGACACGATGATGGCCGGCAAGGTGGCCGTGGTTTGCGGCTACGGCGATGTCGGCAAGGGCTCGTCTGCTTCGCTGAAGGGCGCCGGGGCACGAGTCAAGGTGACGGAGGTGGACCCGATCTGCGCATTGCAGGCGGCGATGGACGGTTTCGAAGTGGTAACGCTGGAAGACGCGGCGCCGACCGCCGACATCGTCATCACCACCACCGGCAACAAGGACGTGATCACGCTCGATCACATGCGCCAGATGAAGGACATGGTGATCGTCGGCAATATCGGCCATTTCGACAATGAGATCCAGGTGGCGGCGCTGCGCAACCTGAAATGGACCAACATCAAGCCGCAGGTCGACATGATCACGTTTGCCGACGGCAAGCGGATGATCCTTCTGTCGGAAGGCCGGCTGCTCAATCTCGGCAACGCCACCGGCCATCCGAGCTTCGTGATGTCGGCTTCCTTCACCAACCAGGTGCTGGCGCAGATCGAGCTCTGGACGAAGCCGGGCGCCTATGAGAACCAGGTCTATGTCCTGCCCAAACATCTCGATGAGAAGGTCGCGCGCCTGCACCTCGACAAGCTCGGCGCCAAGCTGACCGAACTCAGCAACGAGCAGGCCGCCTATATCGGCGTAACACCTCAGGGGCCGTTCAAGCCGGAACACTACAGATACTGATCCGCGTTAACCAAACCACCAGATATTGAAGCCAGGCGGTTGACTTTCCGCCTGGCTTTCTTTTTGCCCCCGGAGCTTCTTCACGCCGATTCGCGCAACAGGTATGGTGTTGTGATTCGCAACGCTTTGGGCTCCGGAGACGGGGGTACCGAGGGGCAGGCACCAAGGCGGTCTTGCATTCAGGCGGCGGAGAGGAACAAGACATGCCGGGGGAAAACCCGCTGCGCGCGGGAGAGGCCGTTTCCGGCGGCCGGATGGATTCGAACGACGCCGCGGCGCCCGCGAAAAGGCGGCTGCTCGGCTTCCTGCCTCGTCCGGTCGCGCGCGGACTGCTGGCAATGACCGCCTTGTGCAGCCCGTGGATCGTCAACCTCGCCGTTGCGCAGACCGAGGCGGCGCCGGCACGGCTGCCTATGAGCACGGTGGAGGTGATGCAGCTCGCCGTCTTCGTCGGCGTCATGGGAGCGGCGCTGCTTTCGGCAATCGCCCTCATTCGCGAGCGCGCCAGGATATCGGCCGAGAACGTCGAATTGCGCGCCCGGGTCGCCGATCTCAATGCCACCCTGCAGCGCTCCGAAGCACTGCTCAATTTGCGCGACCAGCGCGTCGTGGTCTGGGCGGCCGACAACCAGAGACCCGAGCTCGTCGGCTCGCTGCCGACGGAAGCCGGTGCACCGGAGGAACGCCCGGGATTCCTGGCGTTCGGCCGCTGGCTGATGCCGCGTTCGGCCGCCGCCCTCGACCATGCGTTGGCCGCCCTGCGTGAAAAGGGTGCGGCCTTCGATATTCTGGTCGAATCGCAAACCGGCGCTCCGCTCGAGGTCCAGGGTCGCAAGACCCCATCGCATGTGCTGGTGCGGTTCACCTCGCTTTCCGAAGCGCATCGGAACCTAGCGCGGCTGAAGCTTGAGAACCAGCGCCTGGCCGGCAACTACGAGACCATGCTCCATCTTGTCGATGCATTGAAGCTGCCGTTCTGGCTGCGCGCAGCCGACGGAAAGCTGAAATGGGTCAACCGCGCCTATGCCGACGCGGTAGAAGCGCCTGACGCCGAGACCGCCATCCGCGAGAGCAGGGAATTTCTCGGAACGCCATCGCGCGAGGCGATAGAAAAGCACCATCTCACACGTCCGGTTTTCGCGCAGACGCTTTCCACCGTCATCGGCGGCGACCGGCGCGTGTTCACGGTGACCGACTTCGCCGGCGAGGACGGATCGGCGGGCATCGCCCTCGACATCAGCGGCATCGAAGCACTGCGCGAGGAGTATGAGCGCACCGTGCGCAGCCATGCCGATACGCTGGACCAGCTCACCACCGCCGTCGCCATATTCGACCCGCAGGAAAAGCTGCGTTTCTTCAACCACGCGTTTCAGAAACTGTGGGACCTCGACGCCGGCTTTCTGGACAGCAAGCCCGACAACGCGCTGTTGCTCGACCGCCTGCGCAGCGACGGCAAGCTCGCCGAACAGCCGGAGTGGCGGCGTTTCAAGGAAAATCTCCTCGAAGCCTATCGCGCGGTCGAATCGCGCGAGCATTGGTGGCACCTGCCCGATGGCCGCACCATTCGCGTCATCGCCAATCCACAACCCAAGGGCGGCGTGACCTGGGTTTTCGAGAACGTGACGGAGCGGATCGATCTCGAAAGCCGCTACAACGCCGCCGTGCGCATTCAGGGCGAGACGCTCGACAATCTGGCCGAAGGTGTCGCCGTGTTCGGGTCTGACGGCCGCATCCGCCTTTCCAATCCGGCGTTCGTCACGCTCTGGGGGCTGCCTCCGGAGGCCGTCAATCCGAAGACCCATATTTCGGAGATACGCGCCCGTTGCGACGCACTCGCCAAGGACAGCCCCTGGGGCGGGTTCGTTGCCGCCGTCACCGGCTTCGACGACGAGCGACGCGATGGCCGAGGCCAGGTCGAGCTCGTCAACGGCACGGTGCTGAGCTACGCGCTTGTCCATCTGCCGAACGGACAGGTGATGACGACATTCGTCGACGTCACCGATGGCGTCAATGTCGAGCGGGCGCTGAAGGACAAGAACGAGGCTCTGCAAAGGGCCGATCAGTTGAAGAACGACTTCGTCCAGCACGTCTCCTACGAGCTGCGCTCGCCGCTGACCAACATCATCGGCTTCACCGAATTGCTTTCGCTGCCGGCGACCGGGCCGCTCGCCCCGCGCCAGCGTGAATATCTCGAACATATCGGCTCCTCCTCCTCGGTGCTGCTCACCATCGTCAACGACATCCTCGATCTGGCGACGGTGGATGCCGGGATCATGGAGCTTGAGATCGGCGAGGTGCGCGTCGACCAGACCATCGCGGCGGCGGTCGAACTGATAGCCGACCGGCTCGAGGAACATGGAATCCAGCTTAAGATCGACGCCTCGCAGGCGCCGCGGAATTTCCACGGCGATGAAACCCGCATTCGCCAGATCCTCTACAATCTCCTGAGCAATGCGGTGAATTATGCGCCCGATGCGAGCACGATTTCGCTCGGTTGCCGACAAACCCCGCACGGCGTCGAATTCATGGTTCACGACGACGGGCCCGGCATGACGCCGGACGTGCTCGACACCGTGTTCCGGCGCTTCGAACCGCGGATCAATGGCGGCAGGCGCCGCGGGGCGGGGCTCGGCCTTTCGATCGTCAAGAGTTTCGTGGAGCTTCACGGCGGCAATGTGCGCATCGAAACCGGTGCGGACCGTGGAACGACGGTCATCTGCCTGTTTCCGCTGACACCATCGGGCGCGCGCGCCGCCGCCGAATAAACCCAGTGGACCGAACCATGCCGGCTTCCGTTCTGGAGCGCTTCCTGCCCGACGAGGCCGCGACGAACCGGCTGGGCGAAGACCTGGCGCTTGCCCTGCGTCAAGGCGATGTTCTTGCACTCCACGGCGACCTCGGCGCCGGCAAGACCACTCTGGCGCGCAGTCTGATCCGCGCGCTGGCCGCCGACGCCGATCTTGAAGTGCCGAGCCCGACCTTCACACTGGTCCAGGCCTATGATGCGCGCATTCCCGTGCATCACTTCGATCTCTACCGCCTGTCGTCGGCGGACGAACTGGATGAACTCGGCTTCGAGGATGCGCTCGAACAGGGGATCGCACTGGTCGAATGGCCCGAACGGGCCGGAGACCGCCTGCAGGGCAGTCTCGCGCGTATCGAGCTCGTGGAGAATGACGGCGGTCGCCTCGTCCGCATATCGGCGTCCGGCGGGCTTGGCGAGCGGATCGGCCGATCCTTCGCCATCCGCGATTTTCTCGACGCATCCGGATGGGCCGGCGCCTCTCGCGCATATTTCACCGGCGATGCCTCCGCCCGCTCTTACGAAATCGTCACACAGGAAGGCGATACACCGCGCGTTCTGATGAACGCACCACGGCTGGTGCTCGGGCCGCCGGTGCGCGACGGCAAGCCCTATGCCGAGATCGCCCACATCGCGCAGTCGGTCGTCGCCTTCGTGGCAATTGACAAGGCGTTGCGGAACGCTGGTGTGTCCGTACCCGAGATTTACGCGAAGGATCTCGAAAACGGCTTCCTTCTGACGGAGTATCTCGGCGAAGGGAATTTTCTCAATCGTCAAAACAGGCCGGTTGTCGCGCATTATGCCGCCGCCGCGCGTCTGCTGGCGATGATGCATGGCACGCCGTGGCCGCAACGGATGGAGGCAGCGACCGGTACCTTCCATGAAGTGCCGCCTTTCGACCGGGACGCGCTACTGATCGAGGTCGATCTGCTGCTCGACTGGTACTATCCAACCGTTGCCGGTAAGCCGGCCGACAGCGCGCTTCGCGTCGATTTCCGTGAAGTCTGGAACAGGGTGCTCGACCGGCTCGATCAAGCCGAGACCAGCCTCGTATTGCGCGATTTCCATTCGCCCAACATCATCTGGCGGGAAGACCGCCAAGGCCACGATAAGCTTGGGATTATCGATTTTCAGGATGCGCTGATCGGCCCGGCCGCCTATGATGTAGCGTCTCTTGCAATGGATGCCCGTGTGACCGTCCCCCCCGAAATCGAGGCCGAAACCGTCGCGGCCTATGTGGAAGCGCGCCTCGCTGGCGGCCATTTCGACGCCGAAATGTTCGGCGAAGCTTATGCAATCACAGCAGCGCAGCGCAATTCCAAGATCCTCGGCATCTTCGTGCGGCTCGATCGGCGCGACGGCAAGCCGGCCTACCTGAAGCATCTGCCGCGCATCCGCGCCTATTTGCGCAGGGCGCTGGCGCATCCGGCACTTGCCGAACTGCGCGATTTTTACCAGCGGCACGATCTCGTCCAGGATGGTGCGATTTGACCTCCAAGGACATTGCGAAAACCGCGATGGTACTCGCCGCCGGGCTCGGCAAACGCATGCGGCCGATCACTAACACGATGCCCAAGCCGCTGGTGAAGATCGCCGGCAAGACGCTGCTCGACCGCGGGCTTGACAGCCTGGCCGACGTTGGCGTCGAGAAGGCGGTGGTGAATGTCCACTATTTTCCCGAGCAGATCGCCGCTCACGTCTCGCGCCGCCGCACCCCGACCGTGCTGATTTCCGACGAGAGCGACGGCCTGCTGGATTCGGCCGGCGGCATCGTCAAGGCATTGCCCAAACTCGGTCCGCGGCCGTTCTATATAGTGAACGCCGATACGTTCTGGATTGATCGTGGCGAGCCGAATCTGTTACGCCTTGCGCGGACGTGGGATGCCGCGAAAATGGATATTCTGCTGATGCTAGCGGATCCGGGCTCGGCCACCGGCCACAGCGGCGGCACCGATTTCCTGCTCGAAGCGGATGGCCGGTTGCGGCGCGCCGCCGGCGCTCCCCAAGGCCTTATCTACGCCGGCGCGGCGATCGTCAGCCCGCATATTTTCGCAGGCGCCAAGGCCGAGCCGCATTCGCTCAATGTCTATTTCGACCGCGCCATCGGCGTCGGCCGGCTCCACGGCATGCGCATGGAGGGACACTGGGTCACCGTCGGCACGCCGGAAGCGATCGCGCCGGCCGAAGCGGTGATTGCCGCCGCGGTGGCGGACGCATGAGCGAGCGGCCGCTCGCCCGCGTTTTCTCCATCCCGCCCGGTGCGGCTTTCCTGCCCACGCTCACCGAGGCGCTGTGTTCGGGCCGCCTCATTCCGGATTTCCACGCCAGCGGCGATCCGCTGGCGCTCGCCGACGTGACCATCTATGTGCCGACGCGCCGCGCAGCGCGGGAACTGCGCAGCCTGTTCGTGGCGCGCGCTTCCGGCGGTTCGGCCATTCTTCCGACAATCCGCCCGCTCGGTGAATTCGATGAGGACGCAGCCGTCTTCATGCCGCAAGGCGCTGACGCCATCGAGCTTGCGCCGCCGATCGATCCGATCGACCGCCTGCTGCTGCTTGCACCGCTGGTGCGCGCCTGGAAGCGGCGGCTGCCGGCGCATGTCGCTGCCCTGTTCGAGGAAGAGATCGTGGTTCCGGCCTCCTCCGCCGATGCGATCTGGCTGGCGCGCGATCTGACCGCGCTGATGGACGAGATCGAGACGGAGGGTTCCGATTGGGCAAAGCTTGCCGGCCTCGTCTCGGAGAACCTGGCAAGCTGGTGGCAAGTGACGCTGGATTTCCTCGATATCGTCACGAAAAACTGGCCGGCGCTGCTTGCCGAGCGCGACCGGTCGGACCCGGCCGCCCATCGCAACGCGCTGATCCGGCTGGAGGCTGCGCGCCTGAAGAGCAATCCGCCACCCGGTCCGGTGATCGCCGCCGGCTCGACCGGCTCTATCCCTGCCACGGCCGAACTGCTTGGCGCCATCGCCCGGCTCCCGCGGGGCGCGGTGGTGCTGCCGGGGTTGGACACCCAGATGGACGAGCGTTCGTGGTCGGTCATTTCGGCGCAGACGCCGCATGCTTCGGTGCTCGGCCACCCGCAATACGGGCTGGCGACATTGTTGCAGAAGATCGGCCTGCTGCGCGAAGACGTCGAGGCGATCGGGACGCAGGATCGGGCCCTGCGGTTACGTTCGCGGATCGTCGGTGAGGCGTTGCGGCCAGCCGACACCACCGATGGCTGGGCGACAAGCCGCGCCGGCATCGCCGACAGCGAGATCGCGCAGGCGCTGGCAGATGTCAGCCTGATCGAAGCCGCCAATGAGCGCGACGAGGCGGCCGCCATCGCCATCGCGCTCCGCATGGCGATCGATTCACCCGACAAGACCGCCGCACTCGTCACCGGCGACCGCAATCTTGCCCGCCGCGTCGCCACCGAATTGCTGCGCTTCGGCGTCAAGGCCGACGATTCGGGCGGCGCGCCTCTCCCCACCACGCCGCCCGGCGCGCTGTTGCGGCTGATGCTGGACGCGGCCTTCCGGCCTGGCGACCCCGTTGCCGTGCTCTCGCTGCTGAAGCATCCGCTCACCTCGCTCGGCCTTGAACGCACTGTGGTCCGCGAGGCGGCCGAAACCATCGAGCTGATCGGGCTTCGCGGCGGCACCGGCCGGCCGGATGCGGCGGATCTTGCCAAGCTCTTCGAGAGCCGGCTCGTTTGGGACGACAACCGTCGCGAGCCGTTCTGGTCAGAGCGGATGACAGTGCGACGGATCGAGACGGCGCGCGATGTGCTTGCCCGGCTCCATGCCGCGCTGTCGCCGCTCGCAGCGCTTCGGGGCCAGCCTACGGTCGAACTTTCCAACTGCATACGCGAGACGGTCATTGCACTGGAACAATTCGGGCGCGGCGCCGATGGCAGCCTGACCGGTGTCTATGCGGGCGAGGCCGGCGAAAAGCTCGCGGAGCTTTTGCGCGGACTGGTTTCCTCGACCGCACCGTTTTCCTTCGCCGCTGACGAGTGGCCGGAAATTGTCGATGCCTTGATGGCGCCGGTGGTGGTGAAACCCTCGCATGGCGCTGAAAGCCGCATCTCGATATGGGGCGCGCTCGAGGCACGCCTGATGACGGTCGACACGCTGGTCATTGGCGGTTTGAACGAGGGCACCTGGCCGCGCAAGGCCGAAGCCGACCGGTTCATGTCACGCGTCATGAAAAGCGGCATCGATCTCGATCCGCCGGAGCGGCGGATCGGGCAATCGTCGCATGATTTCCAGATGGCCATGGGGGCGGGCAAGGTCATCCTGGCCCGCTCGGCGCGCGCCGGAGATGCACCGTCGGTTCCCTCGCGCTGGGTCCAGCGCCTGGAAACCTTCGCCGGATCCGAACAGGCCGACGCCATGCGCCAGCGCGGCAACGTCCTGCTTTCTTGGGCACGCGCGCTCGACCACGCCGAGACGATACCGTTCGCGCAACGTCCCGAGCCGAAGCCGCCGGTCACGCTCAGGCCACGCCATTTCTCGGTAACGGAAATCGAGACGCTGCGGCGCGATCCCTATGCGATCTATGCCAGGCGCATTCTTCGCCTGCTGCCGCTTGAGCCGCTGCTGCGCGATCCGGGCGCGGCCGAACGCGGCACGCTCTTTCATGCGATCATGCATCGCTTTTCGGCCTCCGGCGTCGATCCGCGCGAGCCCCGAGCCTTCGAGGCGCTGCTTGCCGAGGGGCGTGCTTGCTTTGTCGAAGCCGAACTGCCCGAAGACGTCGAGTCGGTCTGGTGGCCGCGTTTCGAAAAACTCGCCGGCGACATCATCCGCTGGGAAATCGAGCGAGCGCCTGCCCTCGTCAGCCGCCATCCGGAAGAGCGCGCCGAAAGAACCATTGTCGGATCGTCCGGCGTGACGCTTTCCGGCTATGCCGACCGCATCGACATCCTGCCGGCCGGCATGGCCGACATTCTCGACTACAAGACCGGCTCATCGCCGTCCAAGGCGCAGGCTCACACGCTGCTTGCGCCGCAACTGGCCCTTGAAGGCGCGTTGTTGAAGCGTGGCGGCTTCAAGGCGCTCGGCCGGCGCGAGCCTTCCGAGTTGGCATTCGTGCGCTTCAAGCCGAACGGCAAGGTCGTGCCTGAATCGATCCTGGAGATCAAAGGCAGCCTGAAATCAGCCGCCGAGCTTTCCGAGGAAGCCTGGGCGCGGCTGGAGCAGCTCCTGCTTCACTACGCCAAACCGGCAACCGGCTATCTGTCGCGCGCCCTGCCGTTTCGCGAGGGCGAAACCGATGGCGACTACGATCATCTGGCGCGCGTTCTCGAATGGTCGGCAGGTGGCGACAGCCCCCAGGATGCGGGGGGCGAGGAATGAAAAAGATCGTCACGGTTCCGGAAGAAACCGCCAGGCGGCAGGCGCTCGCCTCCGATCCGCAGAATTCCGTCTGGGTGTCGGCCAATGCGGGGTCGGGCAAGACGCATGTGCTGTCGCAGCGCGTCACCCGTCTGCTGCTCGAAGGCACCGACCCGTCGAAAATCCTTTGCCTGACCTATACGCGGGCAGCGGCCGCCAACATGTCGAACCGGGTTTTCGGCAATCTGTCGAAATGGACGATGCTCGACGATGAGGATCTGCGCGAGGAGATCGAGCGGCTCGACGCACGCCGGCCCGATGCCGACAAGCTGCGGCGAGCCCGCCGGCTTTTTGCGCAGGCGCTGGAAACGCCAGGCGGCCTGAAGATCCAGACCATCCACGCCTTCTGCGAATCGGTGCTGCACCAGTTTCCGCTGGAGGCCAACATCGCCGCGCATTTCCAGATGTTGGACCCGTTGCTCGAAGAAACGCTGTTTGCCGAAGCCCGCCGCGAAATGCTGACGGGCGCTGTGGCAGTCGACAGCCCCGGGCTGGGCGAGGCCTTCGCGCTGGTGCTGGAGCGTGCTGGCGAAGCGGGTCTCGATGCGCTGCTGCGTGAGATCGTCCAGAAACGCGACGGACTGCGCGCCTTCATCGATGCGGCCGGTCACAGCGAGCCTCCCTATGCCGCGCTGTTCGAAGAATTCGGCGTCTCGCCACATGAAACCGCCGAAGACATTGCCGGATCGATCTGGCCCGATCCCTATTTCGATCTTGCGCTGGCGGAAAGTTTCGGAGCCCGGGCAACTGCCGCCGCAAAGAGCACGGCGCAGAAATTCGCCGACGGTCTTGCCGCATCGTGCCGGCAGAGCGATCCGGAAGCGCGGCTGCAATGCCTGCGCGACACGTTCCTGGTCCACAAGAAAGGCGAAGGCTGGCAGCCGCGCAGCAGCGGCCCGATTGCCTCGAAGGGCGTCGGCGAGCATTTCCCGGACTTCGCCGCCCGTTTCGAGCAGACGGCGCTGGCGGTGCGCGATGCCTGCGACCGTCTTGCGCTTTATCGCATGCTGGAAGGTACGCGTGCGGCGCTCACCATCGCCGACTGGCTGATCGCCCGCTACGAGCAGTTAAAGACGGCGCGCGGCTTCCTCGATTTCAACGATCTCATCACCCGCACGGTCCGCCTGCTGGCGCGGCAGGACGCCGGGCCGTGGGTGCAGTACAAGCTCGACAAGGGCATCGACCACATATTGCTGGACGAGGCTCAGGACACCAGCCCGGACCAATGGGAGGTCGTGCGGAAGCTTGCGGAAGAATTCTTCGCCGGACATGGCGCGCGCGACAATGTGAACCGCACCGTCTTCGCCGTGGGCGACGAAAAGCAGTCGATCTATTCCTTCCAGGGCGCCTCTCCCGATTCCTTCGCCACCACCGGAGAACAGTTCCTGCGCCGGATACGCTCAGCCAATGGCAGCTTCGAGCGGGTCGGGCTCAATTTGTCGTTCCGCTCGACGGAAGATGTGCTGCGTGCCGTGGACCTGGTGTTCGAGAGCGAGGAGGCACGACGCAGCATCACGCTCGATCCCGGTCCTGTCCAGCACACCGCGATCCGCGCCGGCGCGCCGGGCTATGTGGAAGTCTGGCCCTCGGTCGGCGCCGAAAGCGTCGACGAACCGGACGACTGGACGCAAGCAATCGACCATGCCCATGCACCGGCGGTGCGGGTTGCCGAGAACGTCGCTGCGACCATCGAAACCTGGATCAGGTCCGGCGAGATCATTGAGGGCAAGGGCAAGACGCTGTCGGCCGGCGACGTCATCGTTCTGGTGCGCAAGCGTGACCGCTTCGTGCACGCACTGGCGCGCAGCCTGAAGAACCGCAACATCCCGGTCGCCGGCGCCGACCGGCTGAGCCTTCCCGGTCACATTGCAGTCAAGGACATGATGGCGCTCGGCCGGCTTCTCATTCAGCCGGAAGACGACCTCTCGCTGGCAGCGGTTCTCAGGAGCCCGATTTTCCAGTTGAGCGAAGAAGCGCTCTTTGAACTCGCAGCCGATCGAAGCCCCAAGACGTCATTGTTCGCGACACTGTCGCGTTCCCCCGACCCTGAGCTTATAAAGGTCGCAGACCGGCTGCGCGACTGGTCATCCCAGGCGGCTTTCAAGCCGGTTTTCGAGTTCTACTCCGGCGTGCTCGGCCGCGACGGCGTGCGCCGGGCGATGATAGCGCGGCTCGGTCGCGACGCCGGCGACATTCTCGACGAATTCCTGAATTTCTGCCTGGCCGAAGAGCGCACCGGCCAGCCGGGCCTCGAAGCCTTTCTCGCCACGCTGGAAAGCACCGGCCCCGAGATCAAGCGCGAAATGGACCAGACCCGCGACGAGGTTCGCATCATGACGGTCCATGCAGCCAAGGGCCTGGAGGCGCCGGTGGTGTTTCTGGTCGACGGTGGGGCCGCACCGTTCCATGACCAGCATCTGCCGCGCCTGATGCCGTTCGAGCCGCGTGGCGAATTGCGGCCAGTCAAAGCCTATCTGTGGCGTTCCGGCAACGATGTCGCCAACGGTTTCTCACAGGATGCCGCGGTTAGCGTGAGACAGCGCGCGGAAGACGAGTATCGCCGGCTGCTCTACGTCGGCATGACGCGCGCCGAAGACCGGCTGATCGTCTGTGGCTATCACGGCAAGCGCGCGCAAAATCCGGCGACGTGGCATGCGCTTGTCAACAACGCCTTGAACGGCAGCCCCTATAGCGAGGCCAGAAAGCATCCCGTCGCCGACGAGACGGTTCACCGTTTCCGTGTGACACCGCTTGGCGAGGTGCCGCTGCCCATCCAGCCCTTCGAGAGCAGAACTGAACCAACGCCGGCTCTACCAGCCGAACTGACCGAGGAGTTGCCCGCGGCGGATGAGCTTCCGCCACCGCTTTCGCCTTCGGGAGCGGCCGCATCGATCGAGGACACTGGCGATGCGGCGATCTCCGACACCTCGCCGGTGCTCGATCCGGATCTCGAGCCGCGCTTTGCGATCGCGCGCGGTCTGGCCATGCACCGTCTGCTGCAAATGCTGCCGGAGATTGTCCGGGATGCCCGGGACGACGCGGCCCGGCGCTATCTCGCGCGCATAGGGGCGCATTGGCCGGACCGTGAACAGGATGCCGCGCTGGCATCCGTCAGCGCCATTCTTGAAGCGCCGCGCTTTGCACCGCTGTTTGCCCAAGGCTCCCGTGCCGAAGTGGCAATCATGGGCACAGTCACCGTCAAGGGTAGCCCACGCTCGGTTTCTGGCAAGATCGACCGGCTGGCGGTGACGGCCGACGAGGTGCTGATCGTCGACTACAAGACCAACCGACCGCCGCCCACCTCACTGGAAACGGTGCCGCTCGCCTATGTGACGCAGCTTGCGCTCTATCGGGCGCTGCTTCAGCCGCTCTACCCCGACCGCCGGGTTTCGGCCGCGCTGCTCTATACCGAGACGCCGCTGCTGATCGAAATCCCGCAAGCGGCGATGGATGAGGCCCTTGTTCGACTCACGCAGGCGTGACACAAGCGCTGCTTGAATACGTCACCAGTTGCCACCACATTTAGCGCGAATACGAAACCGGAAAGGATTTCAGCATGGCCACGGTCAAGGTCGACAAGAGCAATTTTCAATCCGACGTGCTGGATGCCACGGGTCCCGTGGTCGTGGACTTTTGGGCAGAGTGGTGCGGCCCGTGCAAGATGATCGGCCCATCGCTTGAGGAGATTTCGACCGAGCTCGCCGGCAAGGTGAAGATCACCAAGCTCAATATCGACGAAAATCCGGAACTGGCCGCACAGTTCGGCGTGCGTTCCATTCCGACTTTGATGATCTTCAAGGGCGGCGAAGTCGCAGACATCAAGGTTGGCGCACTGCCAAAGACGGCACTTTCGCAGTGGATCGGCGGCAACGTCGCCTAAGCTGAATAACACGCGAAGTTCAAAGCCCGGCCACCGCGCCGGGCTTTTTGCTGTCTGGATATCTGTGCAGGTTGCGTCCGAAAGTCCGGTGTTGGTCCTTTGATGGAAAGGCGCATCTTCGATATTGCTTTAAGTTCCCCAAGGTATAAGACCCTGCCAACCGGGCAATCCGGCCAGAAAAGACGCTTTGGGAACGTCGCATGACGTTTGTGGCCACTGGTAATTGCATCGATTGCACATAATGGATTGCGTTGACGTCTGCTCCATCGACTGTTTCCACGAATGCGTGAACATGCTCGTGCTCCATCCGGTCAAGGCGCAAGCCGTGCCGCGGGCGAAACCGGACGGCCGGCGCCGACTGTTTCTCACTTAAATCGGGTAGAGGCGACTGGGCGGACATGACTGAGAGCGCACACGATCTTTCAACCTTGTATCTGGGCATCGACACCGGCGGCACCTACACAGATGCCGTGCTGTGGTCAGAGGCTGCCGGCATCGTTGCCAAGGCGAAATCCCTCACCACCCGCCATGACCTGGCGCAGGGCATTGCCGGTGCGGTCGATGCTGTGCTGCATGAGGCGGATGTCGATCCGACGGCGATCAAGCTGGTTTCCATGTCCACCACGCTCGCCACCAACGCGCTGGTCGAGGGACAGGGCGGGCGGGTCGGCCTGGTGATGATCGGCTTTTCCGGGGACGACCTGCATCGCAACGGATTGTCGCAGGCGCTCGGCTCCGATCCGGTGATCTTCTGCCCAGGTGGCCACGACGTCCATGGCAATGCGAGCGAACTCGTTCTCGATGCGCTGGAGGCAGCGCTGCCATCGCTCACCGACGCGGTTTCCGGAATGGCGGTTGCCGCCTATTTCGCGGTACGCAACCCAGAACACGAGATTGCCGTGCGCGACCTCATCCGCGAGCGCACCGGCCTTCCCGTCACCTGCTCGCATGAACTCTCCTCAAAGCTTGGCGGCCCACGCCGCGCGCTGACGACCCTGCTCAATGCGCGGCTGATTTCGATGATCGACCGGCTGGTGGCGGCCACCGAAGGATTTCTGGAAAAGCGCGGCGTTCATGCCCCGTTGATGGTGGTGCGCGGCGACGGCGCGCTGGTTACGGCCGAATTCGCGCGCTCGCGCCCGATCGAAACGATTCTTTCCGGCCCGGCGGCAAGCCTTGTCGGCGCGCGCCACATGACTGGCCTCGATGATGCCGTGGTCTCCGACATCGGCGGCACGACCACCGATATCGCGGTGCTCGATGCAGGCCGGCTGCGGCTCGACCCGGACGGGGCAACGGTTGGCGGCTATCGCACCATGGTCGAGGCGGTGGCGATGCGGACATTCGGGCTCGGCGGCGACTCCGAGGTGTCGCTGCACGAGCGTTCGCTGACGTCCTCGATCGTTCTGGGGCCGCGACGGCTGGTGCCGCTAGCGCTCGCTGCGGTGAAGCATGGCGAGATCATCAGCTCGAATTTGGAGCGCCAATTGCTCAGTCCCACCACCAGCCGGCTCGATGGGCGCTTTGCAATGCGTACCGGCGTGCCGGAACGCCTCGCCGCCGGCCTGACCCGCTCCGAAGCCAAGCTTTATGCCGATATTTCGGACATCCCCGCTCCGCTCGACCGTCTGCTCATCTCGACCTCGCAGGTTGCGACGCTCAATCGCCTTGTCGCCCGCGGCCTGGTGCATATTGCCGGCTTCACCCCCTCGGATGCGGCCCATGCGCTTGGCTTGCAGAAAAACTGGGACGCCGCGCCTGCCCGGCTCGGCGCTGAGCTGTTTGCCCGAAGGCGTGACGGCCAGGGCCGTTTCATCGCCGAAAACGCCGATGCCTTCTCGCGCATGGTCCTTGCAGCCGTGACCAGGCGTACGGCAGAGGCGGTGCTGGAGACGGTTTTTGCCGAAGACGGGCTCGATGGCAGCGTATCGGTCGAAAATCCGCTCGTCCAGCGGGCGGTGGACCGGCAGGACGGCATGGCGCGCCTTGCCATCGCGCTCGACCGGCCGGTCATCGGCCTTGGCGCGTCGGCCTGGCTCCACTACGCCGCGCTTCCGCCGCTGGTCGGCAATGAGTGCGCGATCGCCGAACATGCCGATGTCGCCAATGCGCTGGGCGCGGTTGTCGGGCAGGTTCGAATGTCGGCGCAGGCGCGCGTCAGCCAGCCGGAGATCGGGCTGTTCCGCCTCAATGTCGGCGAGCGGCTCGATGATTTCGAGACCGAGGAAGAGGCGATGGAAGCGGCCGAAATCCATATCCGCACGCTTGCCGGCACGCTGGCGCGCGCGGCCGGCACCGATCATGCCCGCATCGAAATCACCCGCGACATCAAGGTGGCGACCATAGAAGGCGAGCGCAGCTTCGTCGAAGCCATCGTCGTTGCGACCGCGACCGGCAGGCCACGCGTCGCCTCCTGACCCGCCGCCTGGCCGGTCGACAGAATTCGTAGGATTTCCGGGAACCTCCGCGCGGCGGCGGCATCCAAAGCACAGACGCCGCGATGTCAGACGGCGCCGTGCAGAAAGGAAATCGACATGAGACTCGTTTCTATCGCGCTTGCCATGGTGCTTGCCGGCTCGCTTCCCGCGCTCGCACAGGATGCCTCCGTCGCCAAGTCCCCGCCGACGGGCGCCTACAAGGCGGTCAGCAGCCTGGTCAAGCTGCCGGACTTCATACCTGGCATGGGGCAGCTCTTCGTCGATCCGGCAACTTTGCCGGCCGGCCCGTTCCTCGCCTACGATCATGACGGCAAGCTGGTCAGCACTATCTACATGCTGCCGGTCAAGGAGCTCAATCCCGACAAGCGTTTCGAGGATCTCGCCGCGCCCGGCGGTAATGTCGACCATGTCGATGTCTACTACAATGCCGGCCACCCCGGTGTGGAAGAGCCGCACGTTCACGTCGTGTTGTGGCATGTTCCTTCGGCTGACGAGACCAAGGTGGCGGCCAAATGATCATAACGCGCAGGCGCGTTCTGGAAACCGGCGGGAGCATACTCGCCGGGCTTCTGGTCGGCCGGTCGTCCGCAGCCGCCGCCGATGTCGTCGAAATCGCCATGCAGGGCAAGGAAGACGGCTCCCATGTCTGGTACGATCCGACCGGGATCCATATCCAGCCCGGCCAGACGATCCGTTGGACCAATCGCGATGCGGGCAATTCACATACGGTGACGACCTATCATCCCGCCAATTTCGACCGGCCGCTGCGAATGCCGAAGGCCGCCAGGCCATTCGATTCCGACTATCTGTTGCCGGGCGAATCCTTTTCCGCCACATTCACCGAACCGGGCGTGTACGACTATTATTGCGTGCCACATGAACATGCCGGAATGGTCGGCCGTATCGTGGTCGGAACACCCGCCCCGCACGGCTGGATCGAAACCGCGGATGCCAAGGGCGACCTGCCCGAAATTGCCCTGGCGGCATTTCCGTCGGTGGAGGAGATCATAAAGAAGGGCATTGTCCGGCCGGCTTAGGGCCTGCTTGTATCAAACATCCAACGGCCGGAGCGGGCGGCAATCCGCTCCAGCCCGAACCTGAAAGCGACGCAGCCATGCCCATGCAACTGGCAGTCTCAACGAACCGGTTCGATCTGGCCGCGGTCGGCGAAGAAACGCTCGTCGACCTTGCGCGGCAAGGTGACGAAGGCGCGATCCGCGCGCTCATCAAGCGCCATAACCAGCTTCTGTTTCGTGTGGCGCGCGGGATCGTGCGCAACGATGCGGAGGCCGAGGACGTCGTCCAGGAAACCTATGTCCGCGCGTTTACCCATCTGGAGACGTTTCGGGGCGAAGCGAAACTGTCTACCTGGCTGACGAGGATTGCGCTCAACGAAGCTCTTGCCCGCGTGCGTCGCCGTCGCCACCTTGTGGAGCTCTCCGAACTCGATACCGCCAATGGCATGAACGAAGGACGTCTGATCATGTTTCCATCGTCGGTAATGCCGGCAAGTCCCGAAACGGAGGCGGCGCGCGGCCATATCAGGCAGGTTCTCGAGGAGACAGTCGACAAATTGCCCGATCCGTTCCGGATGGTCTTCATCCTTCGCGATGTGGAAGGGCTCAGCACCGAGGAAACCGCAATCCACCTGTCGATCAAGCCCGAGACCGTCAAGACGCGCCTCCACCGGGCAAGAAAGCTGATGCGGGCAGCGCTCGAAGAGTCGCTTTCTGCCGCATTCGGCGACCTGTTTCCATTCGACGGCGCACGCTGCACCCATGTGGCGGATCGCGTCGTCGAGCGCCTGCGGCAATTGCAGCGAGACTGACCGGCAGTTCGCTTCATCGTCACGCATAACTCCACGCCGCGTGCCTGAACGGGCATGCGGCGTGATTGCTTTTTGCGTGTTCGAGATGGCTGCACCCCGATTTTTCGGCCGCTTTTGCACCTCCCGGCGAAAAATCCGAAAATAATTTGATGCAAGTTTCGACCCTCTGAAACGCGGTTCTTGGAAGGAACTTCATGTCGTCTCAAAGCTGCGTAGAACGCTGGCCTCCGATCGGCTTTCCAGCAAATTCCTTGCACTTAACTAGCAATATCATTCGTTTGTCAGCCTTAAAACTCGGATGCAAAGGTCACGTCGCACCGGCCAAATCCAAGGAAAATCTATCCTTGTCAGCGATAGCCGGAAAATTGACGGCTACCGCATCGGACCTGGAATCGGGCATCGGTTCCCGGAACCCTGGCGTGCAGCTCCAATGAATCAGAGCGCCCTCTGGTGCGCCCGAGGGGGCGTGGCGCTCCAAAGTGAGAACGCCGAAGGAAGCGGAAACATGGCTGTATTGGAATTCCCAGGACCAGGTTTGACCATAGAGCAGTGGAACCAGCTCGGTGCTTTGGCGACCTCCGTCAAGCCCGGGCAGGCACTTTGGATCAGCGGCTATTTCGCCGGTATCGAACACAGCGCGCGGGCTTTCAGCGGCGAGGCGTTGACGCCGGCGACCGCCGACTTTCTGCCCCCGCAGCCTGCCGCCGCGGCCCCTTTGCGCACGCTCACCATCCTTTACGGCAGCGAGACCGGCAACAGCTCGGCTTTGGCCAAGGCATTGGCCGAGGCCGCACGAGCCCAGGGCCTCCAGCCGACGGTGGTCGACATGGCCGACTACAAGCCGCGCGTCCTCAAGGAGGAGCAGGATTTCATCATCGTCACCAGCACCCATGGCGAGGGCGAGCCGCCGCTTTCGGGCATGTCCTTCTTCGAGTTCATCGAAGGGCGGAAGGCGCCGCGCCTGCCGCAGGTGCGGTTTGCCGTCCTCGCGCTCGGCGATTCCACCTACGAGCATTACTGCGGAGCCGGCAAGCGCCTCGACCAGCGGCTGGAGGAACTTGGCGCCGTGAGGCTTGCCGATCGCGTCGATTGCGACGTCGACTATGACAAGGCGGCCGCAGGCTGGACCGAGACGGTGCTGGCCGCTCTGAAGCCGGCCTCGGACGCCGGACCGACAACGGAAAGCCGGAACGGCCTGCCTGCCGCCGCCATCGCGGCGGCACCCTCCGCGTCCACCTACGACAAGCGCAATCCATACCCCGCCAGGATCATCGACAATTTCTTGCTGACCGGGCGCGGATCGACCAAGGAGACCCGCCACATCGAGCTGTCGCTCGACGACTCGGGGCTCATCTTCGAGCCGGGCGATGCGCTCGGCGTGATGCCGCGCAACGATCCCGCACTTGCCGAGACGCTACTTCAGGCCCTGGGCCTTTCGGCTGACGCGCCGGTCACCGTGAAGGATCGCACCACCACGCTTGGCGAGGCGCTGGTCGAAGCCCTCGAGATCACGGCGGCGACGCCTCGTTTCCTCGAACACTGGACGGGGCTCAGCGCCGCGGCGGACCTTGAGGCTCTGGCAGGCGACGACCGCAAAGCCGAGCGCACCGCCTTTTTGCGCGGGCATCATGTCACCGACATCGTCCGCCGCTTTCCGGTGAAGGGCATCGATGCCCAGACATTCGTCGCCGGCCTGCGGCCGCTGCAGCCGCGGCTTTATTCGATCGCTTCCAGCCTGGCGATCGCGCCGGACGAGGCGCATCTGACGGTGAGCACGGTTCGCTACGAACTGCATGGTGAAGGGCGCGCAGGAGTCGCTTCCGGACATTTCGCCGAGCGCGCCGAACCCGACACGATCGTTCCGGTCTATATCCAGGCCAATCCCCATTTCCGCCTGCCCGCCGACGACGCATCCATACTGATGATCGGCGCCGGCACCGGCATTGCCCCTTACCGCGCCTTCCTGCAGGAACGCGAGGCAAAAGCCGCAAGCGGCAGGTCCTGGCTGTTCTTCGGCGAACGCAATTTCAGCAGCGACTTCCTCTATCAGACCGAATGGCAAGCCTATCTGAAGGAGGGCGTGCTTAGCCGGATGAACGTCGCCTTCTCGCGTGACGGTTCAGCCAAGACCTATGTCCAGCATCGCCTGATCGAACATGGGCGCGACGTCTATGCCTGGCTGGAGGAAGGCGCGCATCTCTATCTGTGCGGCGACGCCACCCATCTGGCGCCCGACGTTCATGCGGCACTGCTGAAGATCGTGCAGCAGCATCGGGGCTGCGGGGAGGAAGCCGCCGTCGCCTATCTCGACGCGTTGCGCCGCGACCATCGCTATCTCACCGATGTCTACTGAGGCATGCCGATGACTTACGCCCGTACCATCCCCGACCGCAGCCACGACCTCTCGCAGCCGCTGGAGAAGCTTGGCCCCGACGAAACGATGAAGGCCAACAGCGACCAGCTGCGCGGCACCATCGCCAAGGGCCTGCTGGACGAGATAACCAGTGCGGTGCCGGGCGACGACATCAAGCTGATGAAATTCCACGGCGTCTACCAGCAGGACGACCGCGACATCCGCGACGAGCGGCGCAGGCAGAAGCTGGAGCCGGCCTACACCTTCATGGCGCGCGTGCGGCTTCCCGGCGGCGTCCTGACACCGGCGCAATGGCTGAAGCTCGACGAGCTTGGCCGTGCCTATGGCGGCGAAACGCTGCGCCTGACCACGCGTCAGACCTTCCAGTTTCACCGGGTGCTGAAGCGCAATCTGCGGCCCCTGATGCGAGGTTTGCACGAGGTGCTGCTCGACACCAGGGCGGCCTGCGGCGACGATTCACGCGGTGTGATGTGCTCGGTCAACCCACAACTGTCGGCCCTCCACGCGCAGGTTTCCGCCCTTGCCAAGCAAGCCAGCGACCATGCCATTCCCAAGACCGGCGCCTATCAGGAAATCTGGTACGGCGAGGAAAGAAAGTCGGTAACCGGTGCCGAAGAGCCGCTTTACGGCCGCACCTATATGCCGCGCAAGTTCAAGATCGGCTTCGTCATTCCGCCGATCAACGACATCGACGTCTATGCGCAGGACCTCGGTTTCATCGCCATAATCGCCGAGGGCAAGCTCCAGGGCTTCAATGTCGCGATCGGCGGCGGCATGGGTCGCACCGATCAGGCGCCGCATACCTATCCGCGACTTGCCGATGTGATCGGCTTCATCGGCGTCGAGCACGTGCTGGCGACCGTCGACGCGGTGATGATGGTGCAGCGCGACTATGGCGACCGCGTCGATCGGGGGCGTGCCCGTTTCAAATACACTATCGACGACAAGGGCCTCGACTGGATCAAGACCGAGATCGAAGCGCGCCTCGGCTTTGCACTTCAACCGGCCCGTGCTTATGAGTTCACGTCGAACGGCGACCAGCTCGGCTGGACCCGCGGCGAGGACGGCCGCGAACATTGCACGCTGTTCATCGAAAACGGCCGCGTCATCAATCGCGATGACTGGCCGATCATGGACGGGTTGCGTGAGATCGCCCGGGTGCATGAAGGCACGTTCCGGGTCACGCCCAACCAGAATCTGGTGATCGCCGACATCGCGCCAGCCGCGCGGGCCGGCATCGAAAAACTCATCAAGCAGTTCGGCCTTGGCCGCCTGCATAGCGGCAGCGGGCTGCGCCTCAACTCGATGGCCTGCGTGGCGCTGCCGACCTGCGGGCTGGCAATGGCCGAAAGCGAGCGCTATCTGCCGAGCCTCGTCGGCAAGATCGAGGCCATCCTCGCCGCGCACGGGCTTGCCGAGGAGCCCATCACCATCCGCATGACCGGCTGCCCCAATGGCTGCTCACGACCCTATATCGCCGAAATCGGGCTGACCGGCCGCGCGCCGGGCAAGTACAATCTCTATCTCGGCGGCGGCTTCCACGGGCAGCGGCTCAACAAGATGGTGCTGGAGAATGTCGCCGAACCGGCGATCCTCGAGCTGCTCGAACAGGTGATCGCGCGCTTCGCCGCCGAGCGGTTGCCGAACGAACGGTTCGGCGATTTCGCAATCCGCGCCGGCTTCGTCGCCGAAGTCACCGAAGGTCGGTCCTTCAACGATTAACTGACTTGCCGAAATCGGGTTTGCTTAAACCGGCGGCGTGCCGTTTTCGGCAAGCACCGCTCCCGCAAGGTAAAGCGAGCCGCCGATCAGGATGCGGGGTGCAATCTCCGTATCCGTCCAAAGGTCGCGCAAAAGCATCAACGCATTGGCGACGGAATTGACCGGTTCGGCCGAGAGCCCGGCCTCGATGGCGCGCGCGGCCAGTTCGCCGTTGGGCACGCCGGCGTCGCTCATGCTGACCGGAACCGTATAGACATGGCGGGCAATGCCGTGGAACGAGCGGAAATAGCCCTGCTGGTCCTTGGTGTTGATCATTCCGCAGATCAGGAACAGCGGGCGCGCCATCTTCTCTTCCTGCTCGGTCAATGCTTCGGCGATGACTACGCCGGCGCTTGGATTGTGTCCGCCGTCAAGCCAGATATCGGAGCTGGGCGGCGCCAGATCGACCAGCGCCCCATGGGTCAGTCGTTGCATCCGGCCCGGCCAGGCGACGCTTTCCATCGCGTCACTTGCCGCCTTCGCGCCGAGCCGAAAGCCGGCCGCCTTGCAGGCAGCGATCGCAGCCGCCGCATTGGCATATTGGTGGCGCCCCCGCAAACGAGGCAAGGGCAGATCCATCAGTCCGGTCTCATCCTGATAGACCAGCCGCCCATGTTCTTCGGCCGCCAGAAAATCCTGGCCGTAGAGTTGCATCGGGCAACCCAGACGCTCGGCCGTCTCGATCAGCACTTCCTGGGCGACGCCGCTCTCCTGCGCGCCGATGACGACCGGGCAGCCGGGCTTGATGATGCCGGCCTTTTCGGCGGCGATCAGTTCCACACGGTCGCCGAGATAGGCTTCGTGGTCCAGCGAAACCGGCATGATCACCGAAACCGCCGGATTCTTGATGACATTGGTTGCATCGAAGCGACCGCCAAGCCCGACCTCAAGAACCGCCGCGTCCGCCTCATGCTCGGAAAACAACAGGAAAGTCACGGCAGTGAGTATCTCGAAAACCGTGATCATCTCGCCGCCATTGGCTTCAGCGACGCGCAGGATGGTATCGGTAAGCACATCGTCGGCGACGAACTTCCCGCCGCCTTCGGCCCCCAGCCTGTAGCGCTCGTTCCAGTGAACGAGATGCGGTGAGGTGTGGACATGCACGCGGTAGCCTTCCGCTTCCAGCAGGGCGCGGCAGAAGGCCACCGTCGAACCCTTGCCGTTGGTACCGGCAACGTGAATGACCGGCGGAAGCTTGTCCTGCGGGTTGCCCAGGCGACCCAGTACTCGCAGGATCCGATCGAGCGAAAGATCGAAACCTTTCGGGTGCAACGCCATGAGGCGTTCGATTTCACGTTCGGCCGATAGGGTAGTCATCGCGGGCTCCTCCCGGGAGCAAAGGTGGCAGGCGATCTACAACGCCTGCCTTCGAGGATCGTGCTAAAAAATCTTCAACAGCTTTCGCAAAAACGACGCGGTTCTAAAAAAGTTACGCCGAAGGCCGGTGTTCAGCGGCTGAGGTTGCCACCGGCATGGCTTCAGCCGTGCGGGCTTCCGTCTCGGGGACCTTCATCAGGATCTTCAGCAGCCGGGCAATGGTCGATTTCAGTTCGAGGCGTGAAACGACCATGTCGACCATGCCGTGATCCATCAGATATTCGGCGCGCTGGAAACCGTCGGGCAGCTTCTCGCGGATCGTCTGCTCGATGACGCGCGGACCGGCAAAGCCGATCAGCGCGCCGGGCTCGGCAATGTGAACATCGCCCAGCATCGCATAGGACGCGGTGACCCCTCCCGTCGTCGGATTGGTGAGCACGACGATATAAGGCAGCCCGGCTTCCTTGAGCCGGTCGACCGCAACCGTGGTGCGCGGCAACTGCATCAGCGACAGGATTCCCTCCTGCATGCGGGCGCCGCCGGATGCGGCGAACAGGATCAGCGGGCGGCGCTTTTCGACCGCCGTCTCGAAGGCGCGTATGATGGCGTCGCCCGCCGCCATGCCGAGCGAACCGCCCATGAAGGCGAAATCCTGCACGGTGGCAACCACCGGCAGCCCCTCGATCGTGCCCAGCGCATTGAGGATCGCATCCTCCATGCCGGTCTTGGTGCGGGCGTCCTTGAGCCGGTCGACGTAACGCTTTTCGTCGCGGAACTTCAGCGGGTCGACGGCCACCCTTGGATTGTCGAGCGTTTCGAACCTGCCATCGTCGAAGAAGAATCTCAGCCGCTCCCTGGCTGAAATCTTCATGTGGTGGCCCGAGGAGGGAATGACGAACTGGTTGCTCTCCAGGTCCTTGTGGAACACCATTTCGCCGCTCTCCGGATCCTTGATCCAGAGATTTTCCGGCATTTCGCGCCGGCCGAGCATCGAATTGATCTTCGGACGGACGTAGTTGGTTATCCAGTTCATGGGATTTTTCCCTGTGAAGTCGAAGACATGGGAGTTCTATCGGGCAACAGCAAGGCGAGCCGAACGAACGCCCTCAGCCAATTCGCCGACCAGCACGGCCACCGCCTCGACCGGATCGGCTGCCTCAGCCACCGCATTGACGATAGCGGTCCCGACCACCACGCCATCGGCCGCGGCGCCGATCACGCGCGCCTGCTCGGCGGTCTTCACGCCGAAACCGACGCAGACAGGCAGGTCGGTGTGGCCCTTGATGCGGGTGACGGCCTCGGAAACCGCAGTCGTGTTCGACAGCGCGGCCCCGGTTATGCCGGTCATCGACACATAGTAGACGAAGCCGGACGTGTTTTCGAGCACTTTGGGCAGGCGCTTGTCGTCGGTGGTGGGCGTTGCGAGGCGGATGAAATTCAACCCCGCCTTCAGAGCGGGCACGCAGAGTTCCTCATCCATTTCCGGCGGCAGGTCGACCACGATCATGCCGTCTATGCCGGCGTCGATCGCATCGGCGAGGAAGCGCTCGACCCCATAGACATAGATCGGGTTATAATAGCCCATCAGCACGATCGGCGTTTCGTCGTCGCCGGCGCGGAAGTCGCGCGCCATCTGCAGGGTCTTCTTCAGCGTCTGCCCGGCCTTCAGCGAGCGCAGGCCGGCCGCCTGGATTGCCGGGCCATCGGCCATCGGGTCCGAGAACGGCATGCCAAGCTCGATCACATCGCTGCCGGCCTTGGCCAGGGTCTTCATGATCGCAAGCGAGGTTTCATAGTCGGGGTCGCCGCCCATGAAATATGTGACCAGCGCCGGGCGGCCCTCGGCCTTCAGCTTTTCGAAACGACGATCAATACGGGTGCTCATGGTCAGATCTCCATGCCCAGCATCTTGGCAACCGTGTGGACGTCCTTGTCGCCGCGGCCGGAGAGATTGACGATCATGATCTGGTCCTTGCCCATCGACGGTGCGACCTTGACCGCGTGAGCGATGGCATGGGCCGATTCCAGCGCCGGGATGATGCCTTCGACGCGCGTCGTCAACTGGAAAGCCTCCAGCGCCTCGTCGTCGAGAATCGGCAGATAGTCGACGCGGCCGGTGTCGCGCAACCAGGAGTGTTCGGGCCCCACACCGGGATAGTCGAGCCCGGCCGAGATCGAATGGCCGTCGAGAATCTGGCCGTCATCGTTCTGCAGGAGATAGGTGCGATTGCCATGCAACACGCCCGGCTTGCCTGCGTTCATCGAAGCGCAATGCTCGATGCCGGCAAGACCGCGCCCGCCGGCCTCAATGCCGACGATCTTGACGCCGCGATCATCGAGGAAGGAGTGGAACAGGCCAATGGCATTGGACCCGCCACCGACGGCGGCGACGATCATATCGGGCAGCCTTCCTTCCTGCTCCAGGATCTGCGCTCGCGCTTCCGTGCCGATCACCGACTGGAAGTCGCGCACCAGTTCCGGATAGGGATGCGGGCCGGCTGCGGTTCCGATCAGGTAATAGGTGTCGTGGACATTGGTCACCCAATCCCGAAGGGCTTCGTTCATCGCGTCTTTCAGCGTGCCGTGGCCGGCACTGACCGGACGCACTTCGGCGCCGAGCAGCTTCATGCGGAAGACGTTGGGCTTTTGCCGCTCGACGTCCGTCGCTCCCATATAGACGAAGCAGGGGAAGCCGAAGCGCGCCGCGACGGTGGCCGAGGCGACGCCATGCTGGCCGGCGCCGGTTTCGGCGATGATCCGCGTCTTGCCCATGCGCTTGGCCAGCAGGATCTGCCCCAGGCAGTTGTTGATCTTGTGGCTGCCGGTGTGATTCAGATCCTCGCGCTTGAAATAGATCTTGGCGCCGCCGAGATGCCGGGTCAGACCTTCAGCGAAATAGAGCTTCGATGGGCGGCCGGCATAAAAGGTCGAAAGTTCCTGCAATTCCGCGCGGAACGTCGGATCGTTCTTTGCCTCGTTCCAGTGCCTCTCCAGCTCAAGGATAAGCGGCATCAGCGTTTCGGCAACGAAACGGCCACCGAAAATGCCGAACATGCCCTGTTCGTCGGGACCCGTGCGGAAGGAATTAGGTTCTGCCGGCTGGTTCACTGCCGAACTCCTTGACTCGTTAGGCATTATCTATCGGAAAATCGGTTTCCACCTTGCCGTAACATGCCTGTGCATGGGATCAGGCGGCACGATTGCTGGTCGCCGCCCGCACGGCCCGGAAAAAATTGTCGATCAGCGCCACATCCTTGACGCCGGCTGCGCTTTCCACGCCGGACGAGACATCGATGCCGGGCGGGTTGGCGAAACGAATGGCGTCGCCGATATTGGCGGCGTTCAATCCACCCGAAAGCATGTAATCGACTCCAGCGTCAAGGCCCGCAAGCAGGCGCCAGTCGAAGGAAACGCCGTTGCCGCCCGGGAGCTCCGAGCCGGCGGGCGGTTTGGCATCGAACAGGAAGCGATCGGCAATACCGCGATAAGGCTCGATCGCGCCAAGGTCAGCGGCTTCACGAATAGCTAAGGCCTTCACGACCGGCAGGCCGTAGCGCGCCTTCACCGTGGCGACGCGTTCCGGCGTTTCACCTCCGTGAAGCTGCAGCATGTCGGGCGCCATCGACGCGACAATATGATCCAGCAGGCGGTCGTCGGCGTCGACGGTCACAGCCACCGCCCTGGCGCGGCCGAGGGCTGCCTGCCGCAAGCGTCCGGCCTCGACGGGCTCGATGTTGCGCGGGCTCCTGGCGAAGAAAATGAAGCCGACATGGCTGGCGCCGCTGGCAAGGGCTGCTTCCAGTGACAGATCGGTTTTCAGGCCGCAAATCTTGATATCGAGCGCCATGGCGGGGAAGTGCCACGAAATGGCGGCGGAGTCGAGGAAAAGAGAGAAAGGAGCGAATAGGGAATGGCGAGTAGCGAATAGGGGGCTCGGAAAGCACCGCGCGCCTTTATTCCCTATTCGCTACTCCCTATTCGCTATTCACTCTCAAACATAATCGCCTGCAGCGCACCGCCGTTTCGCCGCAGCCAGCTCTTGCAGCGCTCCGTGTCGGGGCAGAGTTCCTCGCACAGCTTCCAGAAATTGGGTCCGTGATTCATTTCCTTGAGATGGGCGACCTCATGCGCCACCAGGTAATTTATGACAGGCGTCGGTGCCATCATGATACGCCAGGAGAAGGAAAGCGCGCCATCCGCGGTGCAGGATCCCCAGCGGCTCGACGTATCGCGAAAGCGGATCGCCTTGGCACGCTTGCCGATGGTGGTGCAATGCCTGGCGACCAGCATTTCGATGTCACGCCTTGCCTCGCGCTTGAGGAAATCGGCGATGCGGCGCGGCAGGTGAACCCGGTCGCCATTGACGAGGAGGATCGGGCCGCGCTCGTCATGGCTGACCGTCACCGTGCCTCGCCTCGCAGGCTCATGCACGATCAGATGCGGCACGCCGCGTAAGGGAATCTTTATGTCCGGCCGCACCTGAGGCCGGAGAGGCACCTTGGCGAGGCGCTGTTCGAGCCAGCCTTGATGGCGGGTGAGAAAGCGCTCCACCTCGCCCTGCCCCAGCCCTGGCGGGATCGTTATCCGCAAGCCTCGCCCGCCGGCATCTATGCGCAGCGTCAGTCGTCGGGCGCGATCGTTCTCGACGATGCGCAGCGGCAGAGCGCGGCCGGCAACCACGTGTTCCCGCTGCAGAACCGGAGCGGACTGGGGGGCCGGCGGCTTTTTGAAGAACCCGAGCATGGCGATGAGATTATGTGATTCGATGGGACGTTTGTCGAAGCAGGCGCAACAAAAACGGCGCCGCGAACGGCGCCGTTTTCCATGCGGGTTCGTGCCGCTTACTCTTCGTCGAGCAAGCCGGGGTTCGATTTCCCGTTGTTGTTGTTCGTCGTCGGCGCGGCTGGCTTGTTGCGGTTGGCCATGAAGCGATCGAACTCTTCCTGGTCCTTGGCGCGGCGCAGTTCGCGCGCGTAATCGTCGAATTCGCCAAGCATCTCATCGAGCTTGCGCCGCTCTTCGGCCAGGCGCTCCAGCTCTTTTTCGCGCCACTCGTCGAACGCGACATTGCCGGTGCGGCGGGCATGGGTCCTGTGGGAGGCCCTGCGGCAGCCGGCAAAGACGCCGTCCGTCGCACGGTTGACATCGCGCTTGAAGCCCTCAAGCCGGTCGCCCCAGATGATGTAGGCAAGCATGGCGAGGCCGAGCGGCCAGAACACCATGAAGCCGATCACCATCAACGCGATGGTCGCCGGCGTCCAGGCCGGGCGGATCAGTGCAGTCGTGTTCATGTTTCTTCGCGTCCTTCAGTTGATGGCAGCCGGCGGCTGCTCCATTCGACATGGGAAGGGCGCGGCCCGCCTTCAAGGCGGCGCCTGTCAAAACCGTGCAAACCACGGATTTAGCTAAGATTTTTTGAGACGCTCGACGCCTATGACGATCATGCCGGCAACCAGCCCCCAGAAGGCCGAACCGATGCCGAAGAGCGTCAGGCCGGAGGCGGTGACCGCGAAAGCGGTGGTCGCCGCCATACGCTCGCGCTCGTCGCCGAGCGCGATGCTCAGCGCATTGGCAAGCGGCGCCATCAGCGCCAGGCCGGCGACCAGCACGATGAGGCTGGGCGGCAGCACGATGAAGATCGCCACCAGAGAGGCGCCGAACACGGCGAAGATCAGGTAGGTGAGCGCATAGAACGGTCCCGTCAACCAGCGCTGGGCCGGATCGGGATGGGTGTCCGGTCCGGTGCAGATCGCCGCGGAAATGGCGGCCAGGTTGGTGGTCAGCGCGCCGAAGGGTGCTGAAGCCAGCGAAAACAGCCCGGTGACCGAAATCAATGGTCCAGGCACCGGCTCGTAGCCGGCTGCCTTGAGCACGGCGAGACCCGAAAGGTTCTGCGATGCCATCGTCACCAGATAGAGCGGAACCGCAAGGCCCATGACGGCCGCCATGGAGAAGGACGGCTCGATCAGAGTCAGCACGGAAAACTCCAGCGCCGGCAGTCCGCCGACGCGGCCGGTCAGGAAGGCGATCACGCCGCCGGCAACCAGTACGGCAAGCACCGAGAGGGCCGGATTGAACAGACGCATGACGAAGAACATCGCCACAAGCGGCAGGATCAGCCAGGGGTCGACCGGAACCGTCATCACGGCGCCCGTGGCGAAGGTGACGACGATGCCGGCCAACATGCCGGACGCGACTGACGCCGGGATTTTCGAGATCAGGCGCATCAGCGGCTTGAACAGGCCGGTGGCGACAAGCAGGGCCGCAGTGACGATGAACGCGCCGACGGCCTCGTTCATGGAAAAGCCTGAACTCGCCGCGACCAGCGCCGCCCCCGGCGTCGACCATGCGGCGATCACCGGCATGCGGCTGCGCCAGCTCAGCCACGCGGTTTCGAACGCAATGGCAAGGCACATGGCGGTGACCCAGCTCGCGGTCTGGCCGGGCGTGGCGCCGAGCGCATTGGCGGCGGCGATGATGAGCGCCAGCGTGCCGCCGAAGCCGACGATTGCGGCAACAAAGGCGGAAGCCGGAATGGAGGACCGCATCCGATCAACCCGCCTGCACGATGATCGCTTCGACCGCCCGAACCAGCATTTCGAGGTCTTGCGGGCGCGACAGCCTGTGGTCGCCGTCCGGGATCAACGAGAGCGTGACATCGTCGGCGGGCAGGCACGAGACGAGCTTGAGCGCGTGGCTGTGCGGCACGTCGGGATCGGCCAGTCCCTGCAGGATGTGGACCGGACAATGAGTGTCGATGGGCCTCCCCATCACCTGGTTCCGCCGCCCGTCCTCGATCAGCGCCGCGGTATAGATGTTCGGCTCCGGCGAATATTCAGACGGTTCCGCGAAGAAGCCGTTCTCAGCCAACTCCCGCCTTTGCGCATCGCTGAGCTGCGGCTCGACCAGCTCAACTGTGAAGTCGGGAGCCGGCGCCAGCAGCACAAGACCGGCAACCCGCTCGCCCTCGCCCGCCTTGCGCAGTTCCTGCACCATCCGAAGCGCAATCCACGCCCCCATGGACGATCCCACCAGTATTTGCCGGCCTTGGCCGAACCGCCGCAGCACCGCGAGGCTTTCGCCGAGCCATTTCGATATCGTGCCATCGGCGAAAGCGCCGCCCGACTCGCCATGTCCCGAATAATCGTGGCGCAGAAAGGCACGGCCGTTGTCGGCCGCCCATTGGCTCAAGGTTTCGGCCTTGGTGCCCAACATGTCCGAGCGGTAGCCGCCCAGCCAGACGATGCCGGGCTCTGCGCCGGCAAGCCGCCGCACCGCGATGGCGTTGCCGCCCACGTCGAGAAACTCCGGCGGTGTGTCGGTCATGTCGTCTCCTTTGAGCGCTGCCTGTTCGGCGGACGCTGCTTCTTGGCATAGCTCGAATCCGGCGAAAAGACCTCAATCCCGAGGCCCGGAACTTGCAATCGGACGCTCGGACACAGGTGATTTATTCTATTCCCTATGGTATTGACACCCTTCGATTTGTGCCGACATAGGCGCAGATCGACGCAAAAAACGTCAACGGTTCAAGGAGACAACGACCATTCGCAGACCTTTCAAAGCAGCAGCGCCCACCAAGGACGGGCCGCGCTCCAATCGCGACATCCGGGTTCCCCGGGTCCAGCTCATCGATGCAGACGGAAGCAATCGCGGCGAGGTTTCGATCGACGACGCGCTGCTGGCCGCCGAAGAGGCTGGATTGGATCTCGTCGAGATTTCCCCCAACGCAACGCCGCCGGTCGCCAAGATTCTCGACCTCGGCAAATTGAAATACGCCAACCAGAAGAAGGCCGCCGAGGCTCGCAAGCATCAGAAGACCATCGAGATCAAGGAGATCAAGATGCGTCCCAATATCGACAGCCACGATTACGACGTGAAGATGCGGGCGGTGCGCCGGTTCTTCGAGGAGGGCGACAAGGTCAAGCTGACGCTGCGCTTTCGTGGCCGCGAGATGGCGCATATGGAACTCGGCATGCAGCTTCTGAACAAGGTGCGCGATGAAGTCGCCACCATCGCCAAGGTCGAGGCCGAGCCCAAGCTCGAAGGTCGTCAGATGATGATGGTTCTGGCGCCGCGCTGAGTCGCGCGACCCGCAACGGGACTGCCGACGCCTGGCGCCTCGTCCGGCGAGCCGCTGTGTTTTGGGTGTTGAAGGCCCTCCTCCCTGCTGTTGAAATCCGACCGCTTCCGGCGGCGACCGTAGCTGCGCTATCAGGAGGAGGCGCCACCCTTCTTTCAGCGTAATTCACGTTGCGCTTTGTTTCGACCATCGCTATAAGGCCGCGTCCAGAACCGTCCGGCAGGGCATGCCGTGGCGGTTTCTAATGCTTTTCGGGCGTTGGTCTGCCCGAAGCGAACATAGGAAGCGCGGCGTGCCAAGGGCATGTCCCGGAGCTTCCCGAAAAAACGGAGTAGCAAAATGCCCAAGATGAAGACCAAATCGGCCGCCAAGAAGCGGTTCAAGATCACCGCGACCGGCAAGGTCCTGTCGGCCGCTGCCGGCAAGCGTCACGGCATGATCAAGCGCACCAACAAGTTCATTCGCGATGCCCGCGGCACCATGGTTCTGGCCGAACCCGATGCCAAGAAGGTCGTCAAGAATTTTCTGCCGAACGGCCTTTGAGCCCGGCTGCGCTGTTTTAAGGAGATCATGACATGGCACGTGTAAAAAGAGGCACAGTCGGCCACGCCAAGCACAAGAAGGTGCTGAACGCCGCCAAGGGCTTTTACGGTCGTCGCAAGAACACCATCCGCATCGCCAAGCAGGCGGTGGAGAAGTCGCTGCAATACGCCTATCGCGACCGCAAGAACCGCAAGCGCAATTTCCGCGCTTTGTGGGTCCAGCGCATCAACGCCGCCGTGCGCGAGCATGGGCTGACCTATGGCCGCTTCATCGACGGCCTCAACAAGGCCGGCATCGAGATCGACCGCAAGGTGCTCTCCGACATGGCTATCCACGAGCCGCAGGCCTTCGCCGCGCTCGTCGGCAAGGCCAAGGTCGCGCTGGAATATCTGAAGGATACCACGCCGAACGCTTTTGAAAGCGCTGTCTCCTAGTCAGCGCCCTCTCAAGCAGTTCGATACTTGATTTGAGGAACCCGCGCTGGCAAGGCTGGCGCGGGTTTTTCTTTGGACCGGAAAATCAGGTCGGCATCGGCCTGACCGAGAACGAGCGGATAGGAATCGTGAACGAGAACCTGAGCAACCTCGATACGCTCGAAGCCACCCTCCTGGCCGACATAGCGTCGGCGGCCGACGAACAAGCGATCGAAGCGGTGCGTATTTCAGCACTCGGCAAAAAGGGCTCCGTGTCCGAAATGCTGAAGACGCTGGGATCGATGACGCCGGAGGAACGCCAGAGCAAGGGCCCGGCCATCAATGGCTTGAAGAACCGGGTCACGGAAGCGCTTGCATCGCGCAGGGCCGACCTGAAACATGCCGCCGTAACCGCGCGTCTTGCCGCCGAAAAGCTCGATGTGACGCTGCCGGTACGCCAGTCACCGGCCGAGCGCGGCCGCATCCATCCGATCAGCCAGGTCATCGACGAGATCGCAGCGATTTTCGGCGATATGGGATTTGCGATCGCCGAAGGGCCCGACATCGAGACCGACTATTATAACTTCACCGCGCTGAATTTCCCCGAGGGGCATCCGGCGCGCGAGATGCATGACACCTTCTTCTTCCAGCCGGACGAGAAGGGCGAGCGCAAGGTGCTGCGCACCCACACTTCGCCGGTGCAGATCCGCACCATGGAAGCGCAGAAACCGCCTATCCGCATCGTCATTCCGGGCAAGACCTACAGGCAGGACTCCGACGCCACCCATTCGCCGATGTTCCATCAGGTCGAGGGGCTGGTGATCGACAAAACCGCCAATGTCGCCAACATGAAGTGGGTGCTCGAGGAATTCTGCAAGGCCTTCTTCGAGGTGCCAAGCGTGAAGATGCGCTTCCGCCCGTCCTTCTTCCCGTTCACGGAACCGAGCCTCGAAGTCGACATCCAGTGCGACCGTTCGCGGCCGGGTGAAGTGCGCTTCGGCGAGGGCTCGGACTGGATGGAAATCCTCGGCTGCGGCATGGTTCACCCGAACGTGCTGCGCCATGGCGGCCTCGATCCAGACGAATATCAGGGCTTTGCCTGGGGCCTCGGCATCGATCGCATCGCCATGCTGAAATACGGCATGCCGGACCTGCGCGCCTTCTTCGACGCCGACGTACGCTGGCTGTCGCATTACGGTTTCCGCCCGCTCGACATGCCGACGCTGTTTGGCGGGTTGAGCAGCTAGGCGATGCCGACCGTTCTAAGGGCAGCAGGCCTTCGGTTCCATTTTTATTCCGCCGATGGACATGAGCCGCCTCATATTCATATCGAGGGGACAGGCCGCAAGGCCAAAGTCTGGTTGCAGGAGGTTCGCGTTGCGAAGAATGGCGGCTTCAGCGAAATCGAGTTGAGCCGTATACTGGAAATCGTGTCGAAGAACCGCGCGAAGCTACTGGAGGCCTGGAATGACTTCTTCGCATGACTATCCGGAGAAGGACCGCCCGGTGGAGGCCTGGTGCGATCTGCATCATCTCCATGTCAGACTCGCCGATGGCAGGGAGTTGTCGACACCGCTTTGGTGGTACCCACGGCTACTCAAAGCCAGCCCCGCACAGCGCAATACCGTGGAGTTGATGCTGGATGGTGTCCATTGGCCGGATCTGGACGAGGATCTATCAATTGAAGGCATGCTAAGAGGCCGCAAGGCACCTGGCGCAGTCGAACCGTCTGTCGCCGCGGAGTGATCAGAATTTTAGGCGAATGGTTGCTGAGAGTTGCACCATCAGGGGTGCCGACTGCTTCGAGGTATCCATCTGATTGGTGGCCTTTTAGCGACAGTTTGAAGAATGGTTGAATCATGAAATTCACGCTTTCCTGGCTCAAGGATCACCTGGAAACCGACGCCACGCTCGACGAAATCGTCGAGCGGCTGACCATGATCGGTCTGGAAGTCGAAGCCGTCGACGACAAGTCGGCGCTGAAGCCCTTCGTCATCGCCAAGGTGCTGACGGCCGAACGGCATCCGGATGCCGACAAGCTGCAGGTGCTGAGCGTCGATACCGGCGACGGCAAGCCGGTGCAGGTGGTGTGCGGCGCGCCCAACGCGCGTGCCGGGCTGATCGGTGCGTTCGCCGCACCCGGCACCTATGTGCCCGGCATCGACGTGACGCTTGCCGTCGGCAAGATCAGAGGCGTCGAGAGCCATGGGATGATGTGCTCGGAGCGCGAACTTCAACTCTCCGACGAGCACACCGGCATCATCGACCTGCCCGCGGATGCGCCGATCGGAACTGCTTTCGCCGCTTACGCCAAGCTCGACGATCCTGTTATCGAGATCAACCTCACACCGAACCGCCCGGACGCGACGGGCGTTCACGGTATTGCGCGCGATCTGGCCGCGAGCGGCCTCGGCACATTGAAGACCGGATCTGTCGCCAGGATAGAGGGCGAAGGCGAATGCCCGGTGAAGGTGACGATCGAGGCGCCGGAACTTTGCCCAGGCTTTGCGCTTCGCCTGGTTCGCGGCGTCAAGAACAGCCCTTCGCCGAAATGGCTGCAGCAGCGGCTGATCGCCATCGGGCTTCGCCCGATCAACGCGCTGGTCGACATCACCAACTATCTCACCTTCGATCGGGGCCGACCGCTTCACGTCTATGACGCCGGGAAGGTGAAAGGCAATCTCGTCGTGCGTCGGGGCCGTGACGGCGAAAAGGTGCTGGCGCTCGACGGGCGCGAATACACGATGACGCCCGAAATGTGCGTCATTGCCGACGCGGAGGGCGCCGATTCCATCGCCGGCGTCATGGGCGGCGAGCACACCGGCAGCGACGAAGGCACCACGGATGTGCTGATCGAATCCGCGCTGTGGGAGCCGCTGAACATCGCCCGCACCGGCCGCACCCTCGGCATCATCACCGATGCGCGCTACCGCTTCGAACGCGGCGTCGACCCCGAATTCATGGCGCCGGGGCTGGATCTCGCCACTCAGATGGTGCTCGACTTCTGCGGCGGCACGCCTAGCCGCGCCGAAGTGACCGGCTATGCCGGTCATACGTCAAAAATCGTCTCCTTCCCGCTGTCTGAGGTAAAACGGCTGACAGGCGTAGAGGTCTCCAAGGATGAGAGCCTGGCGATCCTGTCGCGACTCGGCTTCATCCCGAAGGGCACGGGCGACATCGTCGACGTGGTAGTGCCGTCTTGGCGGCCGGACGTGGACGGCAAGGCCGATCTTGTGGAAGAAGTGATGCGCATCCACGGCGTAGACAACATCGCGCCGCAGCCGCTTACCAGCCATGACGCGGTCAATGGCAGGATATTGACCACGATCCAGATCCGCACCCGTGCCGCCAAGCGGGCGCTCGCCGTGCGCGGCATGATGGAGGCCGTCACCTGGTCGTTCATACCGGCAAGGCATGCCGAGCTGTTCGGCGGCGGCCAGGCAGAGCTGAAGCTCGCCAATCCGATTGCCGCCGACATGTCGGACATGCGGCCCTCGCTGCTGCCCGGTTTGATTGCGGCGGCGCAGCGCAATGCCGATCGCGGCATCGGCGATGTGGCGCTGTTCGAGGTTTCGGGCACCTATGAGGGCGACAGTGCGGAGCGGCAGCGCCGGGTGGCGTCTGGCATTCGACGCGGCACCGCCAGACTTGAAGGCGCTGGTCGTCATTGGGCCGGAAATGCCGCAAGCGTCGGCGTGTTCGACGCCAAGGCAGATGCAATTGCGGTGCTGGAAGCCTGTGGCGCCCCGGTGGAAAAGCTCCAGATCGAGGCCGGCGGTCCCTCCTGGTATCATCCGGGGCGTTGCGGCACCATCAAGCTCGGACCCAAGCTCGTGCTCGGACATTTCGGCGAGTTCCACCCCGCCACTTTGGAGGCACTTGACGCAGCGGGGCCGCTCTGCGGTTTCGAAGTGTTTATCGATGCCATTCCCGAGCCAAAGGCCAAGCCCACCCGCACCAAACCAAAGCTGGAGCTTTCGGCGTTTCAGGCGGTGAAGCGCGATTTCGCCTTCGTGGTCGACAAGGCGGTCGAAGCCGGCACCTTGACGCGTGCGGCGGCTTCCGCCGACAAGAAGCTCATCACCGGCGTTTCGGTCTTCGACATTTTCGAGGGCGCGTCACTCGGAGAGGGCAAGAAGTCGGTGGCGATCGAAGTATCGATCCAGCCGATGGAGCGGACGCTGACGGATGAAGATTTCGAGGCGCTCGCCGCCCGCATCGTCGAGAATGTCGGAAAGCAGACCGGCGGAGTGCTGAGGGCATAGGGAGCGGCACGCTGCGTGACTCAGCGCTGCTTCCTGCGCTTGCGTGCTTTCGCTTCAACGCGCTCCAGATCCTTCAGCAATTCGAGCATTTCGGCCGGCGTGTCAAAATCCGGTTCGAACATTGGCAGCGTTCGGACATATCTTGCCATCGCTGCCGCGCCGAATTGACGTCTTATTTCTTTTGCCAGTTCCATCGAATTCCTTCGGCTACTGCAGCGCATTGTTGCAATACCTTCTGCCGGTAAAAACTCCTCCCGGTCGGAAATGGTTCCTCTTGCGGCCCGGCGTTGCAACCTGGGAGGAAAAACAAGGTAAAGTTTTAATTAAGTTGCAATCATCTCAAGGGGGCGCGCGCATCGAGGCTTATAGCCACGCCCTGCCCCTTGATTTTTGCTGGCCGAACCTCGATATCGGACCCAACCTCCCAAATCCCGAAGAACAACGGAACATGCGATGAGCGACCACGAAAAGCACGAAGGCGCGCCCGACGAGACCGAGGCGGCTGCCAACGCAAACGCGGCCGGCGCACCGGACGACTACGAAGCCTTGATACGGTTGATGAAGGAAAACGAGGAACTCAACGACCGCGTGCTGCGCACCGCCGCCGATATGGAGAACCTGCGCCGGCGCACCGCGCGCGACGTTCAGGACGCGCGCGCCTATTCGGTGGCGAATTTCGCCCGCGACATGCTGTCTGTGTCCGACAATCTGCGCCGCGCCCTCGAAGCTATCCCCGCCGAAGCGCGAAATTCCGGCGATGCCGGTTTCGCGGCATTGATCGAAGGCGTCGAGATGACCGAGCGCGCGATGCTCGTCGCGCTCGAACGGCATGGCGTCAAGAAGCTGGAGACGGAAGGCGCGAAGTTCGATCCGCATTTCCATCAGGCCATGTTCGAGGTGCCCAACCCCGATGTGCCCGCAGGCACGATCGTGCAGGTGGTCCAGCACGGCTACACGATCGGCGAGCGCGTTCTGCGGCCGGCCATGGTGGGCGTCGCCACCGGCGGACCCAAGCAGAACGCGACCGCCGAGGCGTCCGCCGAGCCGGGCCCCATCAACGAACAGGCTGAGAAAGACGCCTAGCGGAACCCGCGAGAAACCCTCTAGCTCAGGGCAGCGAAGTTGCTTGCGGCGAGCCGCAATTCTTCTCCGGTGAAGCCGGAAAAGCCGATGACGAGGCCTTTTTGGGCCGGCCGCGACAGATACATGGAAGAGAGCGGCCGGGCGCCCAAGCCAACGGCATTTGCCTGTTGCGCAACGTCGGTATCGGAGGTTTCCGCCGGCAATTTCGCGATCAGGTGGAGACCTTGATCGGGCACGGCCACGTCAATATCAGCGTTCGGATTGGAACGAAGGCCGCGGACGAGCTCGTCACGCGCTGATTGGGCCCGGCGGCGCGCCCGCCGAAGATGCGCCGCGAAATGCCCTTCCCTCAGCAGATCGGTCAACGCCGCCTCGGCAAGTGTTGGCGGATACCGGTCAGAGCGATGTCGCAACTCGACGATCGTGCTGAGCAAGGGTTCGGGAACGACCGCGTAGCCGATCCGCAATCCCGGGAAAAGCACCTTGGAAAAGGTGCCAAGATAGATGACGCGTCCGGCATCGTCGATGCCCTGTAAGGCGGTAAGCGGCGGCCCGGCGAAACGGAACTCGCTATCGTAGTCGTCTTCGACAATCCAGGCATCGTTCCGCTTGGCCCAGTCGATCAGCGCAAGCCGTCGCCGCATCGTCATCGTCACGCCAAGCGGGAACTGATGGGAGGGCGTGACATAGACGGCGCGCGCCCTCGGCGCCAGCATCTCGCCGCGAGCAGGATCGATGCCTTCCTCATCCACAGGAACGCCGACAATCCGAATGCCGGAGCCGGCGAAGGCTGTCCGTGCCATGGGATAGCAGGGATCCTCCATCCAAACTTCATCGTCCGTCCTTAGAGCGGCCCGGATCACAAGGTCCAGCCCCTGTTGCGTGCCCGTTGTGATGATGATCGACTCGGCGCTGCAACGAACGCCTCTGGCCGTGCGCAGATAGGAAGCGACAGCTTCGCGAAATCCGATCCCGCCACGCGGGTCGCCATAGCGGAAGTGCTCGGGGCCAGGCCGCGCGAGGTGCCGCGACAACAAGCTGCGGAATATCCGCAATGTCCGCGCATCGGAGGCACCTACTCCCAACGTGCCCGGAAGTGTAGCCGGCGTTTCCGGCGCCTGTATCACATCGGCAGCGGGTCGCCGAAGCAGGGGAACTCTTTCGGCAACATAGGTGCCCGATCCAACCCTCGCCTCGGCAAAACCATCGGCAATCAGCATCTCGAACGTCGCCACCACGCTGGCGCGCGAAATATGCAATCTTTTCGCCAGGTCGCGCGTCGGGGGAAGTTTGCCGCGCGACGGGACCGCGCCCGTTTCGATCAACCGGCGGATTGCAGCGTAAAGGGCGGCCGTGCGCGGCCCGCTATCCGGCAATACGGGAATCAGCGCCGACCAGTCGGCCGAATTGGTCCGGAGTTTTACCATCGGATTGGAGCTTTTTCATACCAATACAATTCGCACAATGGGCGAGTTCAAATCGAAAAGGCAAGTTCATGGACAGCGCCCAGACCATTTCCGATTCTTTCCCGATCACCGCACGCAATCGGGTCAAGCGCCTGCACGAGCGAGGCAGCTACGATCACGCTTCAGTCTACGCAGTGCTGGACGCGGGAATCTTGTGCCATGTCGCCTATTCGATCGACGGCCAGCCCTATTGCACGCCGACAATTTACTGGCGCGAAGGCGATGTTCTTTACTGGCATGGGTCTTCGGCAAGCCGGATGCTTCGCCATTTCAAGCCAGGCATGCCGGCGTGCCTGACGGTATCGCATCTTGACGGCCTGGTGCTTGCGCGATCGGGATTCAATCATTCAGCGAATTATCGCTCCGCCATGTGCTTCGGCACTGCTCGCATCATTGATGACCCGAAGGAAAAGGCGGTCGCCCTGGACGCGGTCGTCAACCGCCTCTATCGCGGACGGTCGGAGGACCTGCGTCCAATCACTGCGCAGGAGGTCAAGGCCACCACCGTCATCGGCATGCGCATCGACGACGCCTCGGCAAAGGTGCGGGCCAAGGGTGTGGGTGACAATGAAGAGGACTATGATCATCCGGCCTGGGCCGGCGTCATTCCGGTCCGAACCGTCATAGGGGACGAGGAGCCTTGCCCCCGTTTGCTGCCGCATATTTCCAGGCCAGACAAGCTATCCGCCTACAGTTCAGGGCGGACACTCGATGAGGTGCTGGTGGAAGCTCAGCATCTCTATGAGAGCGACGTCGATCGCGAAACAGCCAGTGGCTGAAGGTGCAAATCTTATGAGGCGCCGCCCATATAGATATCCATGAGTTGCCGGTCGTCGCGAACATCGCCTGGCGTGCCTTCGAAACGTTTTTCGCCGGCGGCAAGGATGTAGAGCCGGTCGGCGATCGGCATCGCCTCGCGGATGTTTTGCTCGACCATGAGAATGCCGATACCGCGCGCGGTGAGCACCTTGATGCGTTCCAGTGTCTCGATCACCATGGCCGGCGAAAGGCCGGCGGATGGTTCGTCCAGCAGAATGAAGCGCGGCTCCGACACCAGAGCGCGCGCCAGCGCCAGCATCGCCTGTTCGCCGCCCGAAAGAGAGCCGGCCGTGTTTTTTCGCCGACGCGCCAGAGACGGATATTGGTCGATGAGACTTTCGATGCGCGTCTCCACCAGCCTCCGGTCGGCAATGGCATAACCGCCCATGCGCAGGTTTTCCATGACCGACAGCCGCGGAAACACGCCGCCGCCTTGCGGCATCAACACCAGCCCTTGCCGAACGACCTCGTGCACGGGCAGGTTGCTGATTTTCTCGCTGCCAAGGGTGACATCGCCGTTCCACACCGGCAGGGCGCCGGCCACCGCCTTGAGCAGGGTCGACTTGCCGCAACCGTTGGGGCCGAAGATGCAGGTGATCTTGCCGGCCTCGGCCGCCAGCGAAATGCCATGGACGATTTCCTGCTTGCCGTAGCCGGTAACGACGCCGTCGGCGACGAGCGCATTCATTGCGGACGCCCCAAATAGGTCTGCATGACTTCGGAATTGCGCACGATGTCGTCGAACGTGCCGCTGGTGACGACCCGGCCCGAATCCATAACGATGATGCGGTCGCAGACGTTACGCACCATCTCCATGTCATGCTCGATGACAAAGAAGCTGGTGCCCTCCTTGCGCAATCTGGCGATGGCCTCGAGGATGATCTTGCGGATATTGGGATGCACCCCCGCCGTCACCTCGTCGAGCAGGATCAGCGATGCCCGGCGCATGATCACGCGTCCGAATTCGAGCAGTTTCTGCTGACCACCGGAAAGATCGGAGGCGCGGTTGCCGGCGACCGCCTCCAGGTGGAGCAGCGCCAGCGTTTCGTCGGCACGTTGTCGGGCACCGTCCCACTGGCCTTCCGCCGCGGCGGCGAGCAGGTTTTCCGTAACCGTCATGTTGTCGAACAATGCCGGGATCTGAAAAGTGCGGGCAAGGCCGAGCCGGGCGATCGTATAGGCCTTGCGGCCGGCAATGTCATGGCCGTCGAAGCGTATCTGGCCGCGATCCGGCGCCACCGTGCCGGCCACGAGGCTGAACAGCGTGGACTTGCCGGAGCCGTTGGGACCGATGAGGCCGGCGATCTCGCGCCGGCCTACTTCCAGATCGACGCCGTTGGAGGCCTTGATGCCGCCGAAGTGCTTGTGAACGTCGCGGACGACGAGAATGGGATCGTCGATCGCGGCCACCGCCCGGCTTTGCGCCTGCACCTGTGCCGTCCCGCTCACAAGCGCCCTCCCGTGCCGGAGCCAAGCAGGCGACCGACCACCTTGTCGAGAACGGTGGTGCCCGATTTGCCGTTTCGCCTCGAAAACAACCCCGCTATGCCATTGGGCAGGAACAGCACCACGAGAATGATGGCGGCTCCCAGGATGGCGATATAGAAGGCGGTGTCGCCCCAATACATCCAGATCAGCCGATTGACGAAGAACAAGGCTACACCGCCGATTGCCGGCCCCCACAGGCTGCCCAGTCCGCCAAGCAGAACCATGACCACCATCTGGTCGGTGATATCGCCGCCAAACACGCTCTTCGGATTGATGAAGGTTACCCAATAGGCAAAAATGCTGCCGAACATGGAGGCAACGACGGCGCTGAGCACGAAGGTCTGCAGCTTGACCAGCGAGGTGTTGATGCCCATCGCTTCGGCCGCCGGTTCATGATCGCGCAAGGCCTTGACCTTGAGACCGAAGCGCGAGCGCTCGAACAGCGACCAGGTGAGGAAATAGGCAAGGATCGCCCCCGCCAACATGGCGAAGTAGAAGAAGCGCTCGTTGAGGAAGGGTGGAAGCCCAAGCCCGCCGATGCCGCCGGTGAACTCGACCACGGCCGCAAACTGCATGAGAACCTCGGCGAAGGCCCAGGTGGCGATAGCGAAATAGGCGCCGCGCAGGCGTAGTGTCGGCGCGCCGATGATCACCGCGAACAGCGCAGTAACGACGAGGCCGATCGGGATGGTCGCGACGAAGGGTAGTGCGAAGTTCTCGCCCATCAGGATGGCGGTGGCATAGGCACCGATGCCGAAGAACGCCGAATGGCCGAAATTGATGTATCCGGCATAGCCGCCGAGGATGTTCCAGGAACAGGCCAGCCCCGCCCACATCAGCGCACCGGTGGCGATGCGCAGCCAATAGTTGTTGACCAGAGTCGGGAGCAGGGCCAGAACGGCCAGCGCGATGATGAGGAGAAGCAGCGCGAGCCAAGATCTTTTCATGGTTCGAGCCGCCACCTCACAGACCGCGCCGCAATATCCCGCGCGGGGATACCAGAAGAACCAGAAACAGCGTCACGAAGATGGCGAGATGCGAATAGCTCGCCCCCGCATAGGTCGCGACGAAGGCCTCTATCACGCCCAGAAGCAGCGCCGCGACAAGCGCGCCGCCAAGTGACCCAAGCCCCGCGAGCACCGCGACGAAAAAGGCAAACAGCGTATAGCGAAGCCCGACCTCCGGATTGACCGAGTAAATGGCGCCCATGAGCACGCCGGCCATGGCGGTGATGCCTGCGTAGAGTCCGTAGACATTGGCGCTGAGACGCCGGATGTTGACCCCCATCAAGGCCGCGTTCTGGCGGTTCTCGGCCGTTGCGCGGATCGCCAGCCCGTAGCGCGTGCGGTAGAGAAAGAAGAACAGGCCGCCCGCGATGAGCACCGCGAAAAGGGCCGCCGCGACACGTATCAGCGGCACGGTGACCGGACCTATCATGATGCTCTGGCCACTGAGCGCCGTCGGCACGCTGTGCGTGTTGAAGCCCCAGGCCGTCAGCATGCCGCCGCGCAGAAAGGTGAAGACGCCGAAGGTCAGCGCCAGAGCCATCAACTCCGGCCGCGCCGTGCGGCTGTTGCGGACATTGTAGATGACCGGCCCCATGAAATAGCCGATAGCGCCGAACAGCACGAAAGCCAGAGGCATGGCGAGGAAGCCGTCGATGCCAAGGAGAACGGCGAGGTAGTAGGCAAAATAGCCGCCAAGCACCACCCACGCGCCGACCGCGAAATCGATGACGTGGAGCACGCCGAAGGTCAGCTGGAAGGCGACCGAATAGGTTGCAACGACCCCGCCGATCAGCAGTCCGTTGAGCAATGTCTGAAGAAGAAGATCCAATGGCAACCTGCCGGTCGTTCAGGATGAGAAGAACCCGCGTTCGGCGAGTGGAGGCATCGCTCCACCCGCCGCAATCGCGGTCATTTCCAGGACGGCAGCGGGTAGATGAATTCGGCCGCGGCCGCCTCCTTTGGCCCGACGGCGACGGTCTTGCCGCCCTGGATCTGAATCATGACGGGCACCGGCTGGATGTTGTCATGATAGTGATCGCCCTCCTTCTCGAACTTGATCGGCCCGTAGAAGGTGGTGATGTCGGTATCGGCGATCGCGTCCTTCAGCGCCACCCTGTCCTCGGGCGAAAGCGAGGGTTTCTTGCCGAGCCGCTTGGCCGCGTCGGCAAAGACGAGGCCGCTGGCCGAGCAGCCGGCTTCCGTGTAGTCGGGCTCGTGGCCGCTCTTCTTCTGCGCCAGCGCCGCATAGTCCTGCGCGGTTCCGAACACATCGTCCTTGTAAGGCACGGTCGGCAGCCATACCGCCACACCGGACGTACCATCGGCATCGGCGCCGAGCGTCTGGGCAAAGGCCGGATTGGTCACGCCATAATGCATGATCAGCGCCTTCGGCCGGTAGTTCAACGATTTCGACGTCTTGACCACATTGATCAGCGGCTCCTCATGACCGCCCACCGCGACGATATCGGGATTGAGTGCGGCGATCTTGGACATGACCGGGGTGAGGTCGCCGGCCGCCGGCACCAGCTCGTAGGCGACGACTTCGAGGCCCGCCTCCTTAGCGCCGCGCTGGAAGCCCTCGCCCGTCTCCTTCGAGAACGGTTCGTTGACGCCGATCACCGCGATGGTCTTGGCCTTGGGGTTGGTCATGCCGACCAGGACGCCTAGCGAAAGACCCGAGGTCGTATCGACGGAGGGGATGATGCCGAAATTGAATTCGGGCTTGGCTTTCCAGACATTGGGAGATTCCGCCGAGCCGGAGATCATCGGGACCTGATACTTCTGGCAGATCGGCTGGACGGCTATGGTGGAGCCGCTTGTGTAGGGGCCGAACAGCACGTCGACCTCGTTCTGAACGATCAGCCGTTCGGCCGCATCGGCACCGGTGGCCGGATTGCTCTGGTCATCGCCATAGAACATGTCGACCTTGAACCGCTCACCGCCAACCTCGACCCCACCCTTTTCGTTGACGACTTCGGCCCAAAGATCGTAACCGCGCTTGGTCAGGTTGCCGCCGAAGATGTTCTCCCCCGACAGAGAGGTGATGACGCCGGCCTTGAAGGTTGGTGCCTGGGCATGCGCGGTTCGAACGAAAGGCATTGAAAGCGTGCTGCCGGCCAGTGCCACGGCGCTGCCGCCGAGAAACGTGCGGCGGGAAAATCTTGCATTGTTCTTCGACATATTGACCCTCCCTTGGTTTTGTTCATTCTCCCGATTGCATGCTGGTATTTTCTTCATACCAGCACATGTAGATTGATGACGCAAGGACGACATTCCCCTGCGGAATCAGGCATGAGCGAGCAGGCTCGCAGCTTTGAGGGAAGGCAATCTTTCGCCGGGAGAGCCGATTCAGGGAGTGCTCGCCGCCTGCACGACGGTCAACGCGATCATGTGGTAGACGTCGTCGGCGCTGCAGCCGCGCGACAGGTCATTGGCCGGCCTGGCGAGACCTTGCAGAACCGGCCCTATCGCCTTCGCCCCGCCTATACGCTGGGCGATCTTGTAGCCGATATTGGCGGCTTCGAGATTGGGAAACACGAACACGTTCGCCGCGCCCCCCGTAGCCGAGCCCGGCGCCTTGGCCATGTTGATCGTTTCCACGAAGGCGGCATCGAACTGCAACTCGCCGTCGATCAGCAGATCTGGGGCCGCGGCTCGGGCAAGCCTCGTCGCCTCGACCACCTTGCTTACGCGTTCATGCGCGGCGCTGCCGCTGGTGGAGAAGGAAAGCATGGCGACCTTGGCGCGCGCGCCAGTCAGCACCTCATAGGAGCGGGCAGACGCCGTCGCGATATCGGCGAGCTCGCGGGCGTCGGGCTCCACGACAAGGCCGCAATCGGCAAACACGAAAGCACCCTTCTTCTGGTGATAGGGCTCGCAAAGCATCATCAGGAAGAAGGAAGAGACGATGCCGCTGCCTGGCGCGCGGCCAATGACCTGAAGGGCGGTACGGACCGTGTCGGCGGTCGTGGCGACCGCCCCGCCGACGGTGCCGTCGGCATCGCCCTGGCGCACCATCATCGCGGCAAAGCCCAATGGCGAGGTGACCGCCTGATGCGCCTCTATCGCGCTGACGCCCTTGGCCTTGCGCATCTCATGATAGACCGCCGCATAGCCGGCAATGCGTGGCGAACAGGAGGGATCGGCGATCGAGAAGGCGGAGAGGTCACCTTCTTGCTCGGCAAGCCTCGCCGCCACCACCGACTTCCGGCCGACCAGGGTGATGCGCGCCAGTCCCTCACGCACGGCGCGGATCGATCCCTCGATGATGCGCGGGTCTTCGCCCTCCGACATCACGATATGCTTCGGCCTGGCGCGCGCGGCCTCGATGATGCGATCCAGCGGTTTCATGTGTTCGACCCCGGATGAAATGAACTTGCCTGTCGGTCGGGCGGCGGAACCGACATCGGCCCGCCGCCCGACTGCTCAGCCTTGCGGGCGCATGTCGGCGCGGTCGATGCCGGCCACGGCGACGGGCTTCTTCATCGCATCGCGGCGGAACGGTTCGCCGAGTTCCTGGTTGAGAACCACCTCGATGAAGGTCGTAACACCCTTGGCCTGTTCCTCGCAGGCCTTCTTCAGCGCTGTCGTCACCTCTTCGGAGGTGGCCGCGACGACGCCCTTGAAGCCGCAGGCTTCCGCCAGCTTGGCATAGCTGAAATTGCGGTTGAGCTCGGTGCCGACGAAATTGTTGTCGTACCAAAGCGTGGTGTTGCGCTTTTCAGCACCCCACTGGTAGTTGCGGAAAACGACCATGGTAATCGCCGGCCATTCCTCACGGCCGATGGAGGTCATTTCGTTCATCGAGATGCCGAAGGCTCCGTCACCGGCAAAACCGACCACCGGCACGTCCGGGCAGCCGATCTTGGCGCCGATGATGGACGGGAACGCATAGCCGCAGGGACCGAACATGCCCGGCGCCAGATATTTGCGGCCCTTCTCGAAGGCCGGATAGGCGTTGCCGATGGCGCAATTGTTGCCGATGTCCGTCGAGATGATCGCGTCCTTCGGCAGACCCGCCTGAATGGCACGCCATGCCTGGCGCGGGGACATCAGGTTCGCGTCGCGCCGGCGCGCTTCTTCGTTCCAGCGAGTGCCTGGATCGTCCTCCTCATGATCCATCGAAGACAGCAGTTGCAGCCAGGCGGAGCGGGTCTGGTGGATGAGCGCCTTGCGCGCCTCGCGGCCGGAATCACCGGCATCAGCCGCCAACTGCTCCAGAATCTGCTGCGCAACCTGCCGAGCGTCGCCACAGATGCCGACGGTAATCTTCTTGGTCAGGCCAATCCGATCCGGATTAATGTCGACCTGGATAATCCGAGCATCCTTCGGCCAGTAGTCGATGCCGTAGCCTGGCAAGGTCGAGAACGGGTTGAGCCGGGTGCCCAGTGCCAGCACGACATCGGCCTTGGAGATCAGTTCCATGGCCGCCTTCGAGCCGTTGTAGCCGAGCGGGCCGACCGCCAGGCGGTGGCTGCCGGGGAAGGCATCATTGTGCTGGTAGCCGCAGCAGACCGGCGCGTCGAGGCGCTCGGCCAATGCCACGGACTCGCCGATCGCACCGCCGATCACCACGCCGGCGCCGTTGAGGATGACCGGGAACTTCGCCTCCGAGAGCAGCTTGGCGGCCGCCGCAATCGCCTCCCTGCCGCCGGCTGGCCGCTCGAGACGCACGATCTGCGGCAGGTCGACGTCGATAACATGGGTCCAGAAGTCGCGCGGCACGTTGATCTGCGCCGGCGCGCAGCCGCGCCATGCCTTTTCGATCACGCGGTTCAGCACCTCGGGAATGCGGGCGGGGTCGCGCACCTCCTCCTGATAGCACACCATGTCCTCGAACAGAGCCATCTGCGGCACTTCCTGGAAACCACCCTGGCCCAGTGTGCGGTTTGCGGCCTGCGGCGTCACCAGAAGCATCGGCGTGTGATTCCAGTACGCGGTCTTGATCGCCGTGACGAAGCCGGTCACGCCCGGGCCGTTCTGCGCGATCGCCATCGACATCTTGCCGGTAACGCGGGTGTAACCATCGCCAATCAGGGCGGCATTGGTTTCATGCGCGCAGTCCCAGAAGGTGATGCCTGCCTTGGGGAACAGGTCCGACACCGGCATCATGGCCGAGCCGATGATGCCGAATGCGTGCTCGATGCCATGCATCTGCAGCACCTTCACGAAGGCTTCTTCCGTTGTCATCTTCATTGTCAGAGTTCCTTTCATTCTTTCGCGGCCGCCATTTTCCGGGCGGTCAAAACCGTTCGTCCTTGAGGTAATACCAACGATACATGGCGCGCTGGCCGAGACGCCGGAACGGCGTCAGCAAGCCATGATGCGGCAGGGCGGAGGTGAAGATCGGCAGGTCGAGGCCCTGCCCCGTGCCGGCGACCAGTTGCGCCAGGCGCCGGCCGGCCTGCGCCGAATACATGACGCCGTTGCCGCCATAGCCCATGGCGTAGAAGATCGTCTGCGCCGGATCGGGCTGGAAGATGCGTGGCATCATGTCGTGGCTGACATCGACCCAGCCCCACCAGGAGTAATCGATCTGGATGCCGCGTAGCGCCGGGAACTTGCGGTTCATGCCCGCCAGAAGCAGGTCGAGATGCTTTTGGTTGGTGGCATCCGCCCCGGTGATGGCGCTGCGGCTGCCGATCTGGAGCCGGTTGTCGGGCATCAGCCGATAGTAATGGCGCAGCGTGCGCGTGTCCGTCAGCGGAATCTTGGTCCTGAAGTTGAGCGTCTCACGCTCGTCTTCGGTCAGCGGGCGGGTGACGACCGAGTTCGACAATATGGGCATCAGCCGGTGCCGGGTCAGCGGATGCAGTCCGGGCGAGGTGTAGCCGGCGGTGGCGAAGGCGACGGCGCGCGCGCGCACCGTGCCTCCCGGCGTGGTGAGATGGTGGACGCCGTTGCGCATGCCATAGCCAATGACGGGGCTCGCGGTGTGGACCTTGGCACCCAGCTTGCGCGCCAGCCTGAGATAGCCGAAGGCGAGCCTGGCCGCATGGATGCCCATGCCGTCCGGCTCCAACATGGCCCCCTTCGCTTCCTCGTCGCGCACGAAGTCTCTATGTATCTCGTCGCGGCCGAGAATGCGGGTCGGATAGCCGAACACCTCGTTCAGGAGCTTCGATTCCTTTTCCAGCGCCGGCATCATCTTGGCGCGATGGGCGATATAGAGATGGCCGCCGTCCTGCGGCAGGCAGTCGATCTCGGGTTCGCGGATCAGGGCGCGGAACAGGTCGAAGCCCTCGGCGATCTCCTTGTGCAGCTTCCTGGCGACGTCGACGCCCCAGCGCTCGATCCATTGCGACCGCTTCAGCCGGCCTGCGGAAATCTGGGCCTGCCCGCCATTGCGCGTCGAGCAGCCCCAGGCAACACCATTGGCTTCGAGCACCGTCGCCCGGATACCGTGCTCACGGGCCAGATGGATGGCACAGGAGAGCCCCGTATAGCCCGAGCCGACGATGACGACGTCGACATCCACGTCGCCCCGCACCGGCCCGTCATCGGCGGGCGGCTCGCCGGCAGTGCCGATCCAATAGGTTGGCGCATAGTCGCGCCCATGACCGGGATCAGGCGCCACGACCGGATCATAGGTCGGGTCGTAGGGCTTTCTCGGCTGGTTGATGTTGATTGCCTGATGTTCCATGTTCGATCCTCCGCCCGTCCGGACGGTCTGTTTCAGGCCGCAATGAGGGGCCGGTTCTTGCGGAACGCCTGCTTCTTGACGATCTTGCCGTCGCTCAGCGTGAACAGGTCGCAACCTTCGGCCTCGATCCGGGTGCCGTCGGCATTGGTGCCGGAGAAGGTCCATTCCGAAACGGCGCGGTCGCCATGCACGAAGTGGCTGTGATGGTCCCAATGCGCATCGGCCATCGCGCCCCATACGCCGGAAAATGCCGCGGCGATCGCCTCGGCACCCTCGATGCGCGTGCCGCAGGCATCCGGGCCGCCAACTGCGTTGAACACACAATCCGAGGCAAAGAACGCCATCACGCCGTCGATGTCGTGCCGGTTGAAGGCGTCGAACAGAGCCGCGAGGTCGGTTGCGGTGAGTTGCGGTTTCGTCATTCTTGAGTTCCTTGTCTGCGTCATGCGGCTGCGTATGGACGCATGCCGGGGATCGGGTGGCCCAGCCACCCGCTGTTCATCTGTTGGAATTCCCTTTGCCTGCGGTCCGCCTCTAGGGCGGGGGCGAGGCTCCCGCTCGCGCCATCCGTTTCATCAGATGCGTCCCTTCCAGGGGATGAAGATCCGTTCCAGGTAGCGGATCAGCAGATCGAAGGCGAAAGCGAAAACGCCGATCACGATAATGCCCATGATGACCGTATCGCTCGCCAGATATTGCGCGGCATTCAGCACCATGAAGCCGAGACCGCGGCTGGCCGCGACCATTTCGGCCGCCACCAGCGTCGTCCAGCCAACGCCGATGCCGATGCGCATGCCGGTGAAGATTTCAGGCATGGCGGCCTTCATGATGACCTGCGTGATGACCTGGCTGCGGGTGGCGCCCATCGCATAGGCGGCATGGATTTGTTCGGTGGACACGGAGCGCACGCCGGCGCGGGCGGCAATCGCCATGGGCGCGAAGATCGCCAGGAAGATCAGGAAGACCTTCGGGAACTCGCCGATGCCCAACCAGATGATGACCAGCGGCAGATAGGCCAAAGGGGGCAGCGGACGGTAAAACTCGATGATCGGGTCGAAGAGGCCGCGCACGACACAGTTCACGCCCATCAGGATGCCGAGGGGAATGGCGGTGATGCAGGCCAGCGCGAAGGCGCCGAACACGCGGCCAAGGCTGGCGAGAGTATGCTCAAGCAGCGTCGAGTTGGCCACTCCCTCGGTCATTGCCAGGATGAACTTGTCGTAGACGGCAAATGGGGAGGGCAGGAAGAGCGGCCTCACCCAGCCCATGCCGGTGACAAGGAACCAAAGCCCGATCAGCACCAGGGCGGTGAGCAGGCTGATATGCCCGCTGCTGCCCTCGCCGGGCGCACCGTAGATTTTTCCGGGCTTTGCCGACTTCGCCCTGGAAAGTCGTTCAAGCATTGACCAGCTCCGGATTTCCTGCAGCTCGCTCGTCGCCATAGATGATCCCCAGAATGGTTTCCCGCATTTGGATGAAATCGGGACTTGATTTGATTGCGCGCGCATCCCCGCTTTCGAGGAAACGGCGGTTGAATTCGAGTTCGTAGGTGTGGGTGATGCGGCCGGGGCGCGGCGACATCACGATCAGCCGCGACCCCAGGAACAGCGCCTCTTCCACGCTGTGCGTGATGAAGAAGAACATCTTGTGGGTGTGCTGCCATACGCGCAGCAAAAGTTCCTGGATGGTTTCGCGCGTCAGCGCATCGAGCGCGGCCATCGGCTCGTCCATCAGAAGCATGGCCGGATCGCAGGTGAGCGCCCGGGCGATGCCGACGCGCTGCTGCATGCCGCCTGAAAGCTGATAGATCATGTGCCGGTGGAAGTCCTGAAGGCCGACCAGCGCCAGGTTGCGGACGGCGCGCTCGCGCCGTTCTTCCTTGGCAACGCCCTGCAGCTTCAGGCCGAATTCCGTGTTGTCGATGACGTTCAGCCAAGGCAGCAGCGCATGCTTCTGGAACACGACGCCGCGGTCCGCGCCGGGGCCGGTGATAAGCCGGCCGCCCAGCGTGATCTCGCCGGCGGTCGGGGCCATGAAGCCCGCCATCAGGTTGAGCAGCGTGGTCTTTCCGCAGCCGGAAGCCCCAAGCGCCACCACGAAGTCGCCGCTGTTGATCGTGACGTTGACGCCCTTCAGCGCGATGACGGCCTCGTCTGAGTGCAGGCCCGGATAGGTCAGGTTCACATTGCTGACGTTGAGGGTTTCCATGTTACGCCTCTTTGGATCACGCCTCTCGGGTCGTACCCTTCGGGGCACGCGCCAGGGAACAGGCCGCCCGGCCTGTGCGGGAAGATTGCCGGCGGCAGCGCGCCGCCGACACGCATTTCCAAACCGTTACTGCGCGGCCGCTTTCGCGAATTCGCCGTTCACGAAGCCGCTATAGTCCGGCAGCGCGGCGTCGATCTGCTTCTGCTCTGCCAGGAACTTGGCGCTTTCGGTAAGGGCCCGCACCGCGCCGCCATTGGCGCCGCCGCCGAGCCACGTGTCCGATGCCTGTTCCTCAGGGGTCGGGAAGACCAGCAGCTTCAGCGCTTCGACGACGTCCTCGGGCTTGCCGCCGATCATCTTGACGATGCCCTGGACTTCCGGCGAGTCCGCGGTCCAGCCTGCTCCCTTGGCCTTGTAGTCAGCATATGCCTCGGCAAGTACCTTGGTAAAGGCCGCCATGAACTTCGGATTGTCGGCCGCCCACGCCTTGTCGACGACGATGCCGTCGAAGGTCGGCACGCTGGCCTCGCCGATGACCTCGGAGTCTGAGACCACCTTGCCGCTCTTCAATATTTCGGAAAGCGCCGGCGGCCAGACATAGGCTGCGTCGATGTCGCCGCGCTGCCAGGCGGCAACGATCTGCGGCGGCTGCATGTTCAGGATTTCGACCTCGCGCGGATCGACCTTCCAGACCTTTTCCAATCCGACCAGAAGGTGAAAATGAGAGGTCGAGACGAACGGCACGCCGACCTTCTTGCCCTTTATGTCTTCCGGCTTTTCGATGCCGGATCCTTCGCGTGCAACCAGCGCCTCGGACTTGCCGATATTGTCGAGGATCCAGAAAAGCTGGAGATCGACGCCGCGCGTTGCCGCCGCCGCCGTGCCCGTCGAGCCGAGCACGCCGACCGGCACGTTGCCGGAAGCGAGCGCGGTGGAGATGTCGCCGCCGGAGCTGAACTGCCGCCAGTCGACCGTGTAGCCGGCGTCCTTCAGCGCTGTGTCGAAGCGGCCGTCGGCAATGGCGCTGACGAAAGGACCGACGATCTGCTGATAGCCGACGACGACCGCGGTCTGGGCAAATGCCGTGCCGGCATAGAACACAGTCGCCGCAAGTGCGGCCGCGCACGAAAATCCTTTGAGTGCCTTCAATAGATCCATCGAATCCTCCCGATTGAAACCGCGCGGAACCCATCTCCGCGACCGACGATGACTCTCTCATTCGGTCATACTTCCGGTCTGAATAGTGTTATGGGAGGAAACCCGCTTGTCTTATATCCAATCTGGAACTTGAATGAGTCCACCTTGAACGGAGCCGATCCGCTTGCGACCTCATGCAGTACCGGAAACCATCTTCTTCATCGACAGGACGAGCCGGCTCGGCCTCCAAAGCCAGATTCGCGAGATTCTCGTCTCGGCGATCCTTTCGGGAAGGCTCTTTCCCGGCGCGCGCCTGCCTTCGACGCGCAAGCTTGCCGACTATCTCAACATCTCGCGCATCACCGTGACGCTCGCCTATCAGGAGCTTGCGTCCCAAGGCTATCTGGAAACGAAAGGGCGCAGCGCCTATCTTGTCGCCGGCGCCCCGCCGCTGACAGGCATGGAAACCAGCGACTGGTCCGAGGCCGCGAATGCGGTGGACTGGAAGAACAAGCTGAGGGCAAGGTTTTCCATCGCCAAGCCGATCCAGAAGCCACTGGACTGGCGGCGCTACCCGTTTCCGTTCCTGTATGGCCAGATGGACCCATCGCTGTTCGATCTCGCCGGCTGGCGCGACTGCGCGCGGCGCGCGCTGGCACGCGAGGATTTCGAGCTGATGGCGGGCGACTTCGCCGCCGCCGACGATGTCCAGCTGGTCAACTATATCTGCACGCGCACTCTGCCCAGCCGCGGCATCAGGGCGCGGCCGGACGAGATACTCGTGACGGTGGGGGCACAGAACGCGCTTTGGCTGGTTATCCAGCTCCTGCTTCAGCGCGGCTCCAGCGCGGTGTGCGAAAACCCGTGTCATCCCGACCTGTCGGCGGCGCTGCGCCTGAGCGGTGCGCGCGTCACAGCGATCGATGTTGACGAGGGCGGCTTGCCGCCGTCGCGGCTGCCTCCCGCCACCGACGTCGTCTTCGTGACGCCGAGCCACCATGCCCCGACCGCCGCCACCATGCCGATGCAGCGCCGGCTGGAATTGCTTCGGGATGCCGAGGAGCGCGACTTTGTCATCGTGGAGGACGATTACGAATTCGAGATGAGCTTCCTGAAACCGCCCTCGCCGGCGCTCAAATCCCTCGATCGCAACGGGCGCGTCCTTTATGTCGGAAGTTTCTCGAAATCGCTCTTCCCCGGCCTGCGTCTCGGCTATCTCGCCGCGCCCGCCCCGGTCATCCGTGAGGCGCGGGCGCTCAGGGCGCTGATGCTCAGGCATCCGCCAGGCCACCTGCAACGCACGGCCGCCTATTTCCTGGGGCTCGGCCATTATGATGCCGTGATCCATCGCATGCGGGCCGAATACCAGAACCGTCACGAAGTGATGGCGGCGGCACTCGAGCGGGAGGGGCTGGTGATCGCCGGGGCGGCCGATTTCGGCGGCAGCTCCTTCTGGATCGAAGGACCGCCGGGGCTCGATGCCACGGCGCTGATGCACGAATTGCGCGGCGATGGCGTGCTGATCGAATCGGGTTTCCCCTTCTTCGCCCATGACGACAGGCCCTGCCGCTATTTCCGCATGGCTTATTCCTCGATCCCCGCCAGCCGGATACCGGAAGGGGTGTCCCGCACCGCCGCGCGCATCAGAGCCATGGTCAAATGACGAATGGCGCGTCATCGAGGTGACCGGCCTCACCATTGTTGGCGGATTGTCACCCGCGCCTGCTGTTGCGGGTGTCGTCCGGATCGATCATGGTCCGGCAAAACGGTGCGGACGCGATGAACCCGATTCTGCTGCTCGACTATGCGGGCGTTGCGGTATTCGCCGCCACGGGTGCGCTTGCGGCTTCGCGCAAGCAACTCGACATCATCGGCTTCCTGTTCCTGGCAAGCGCCACCGGCATCGGCGGCGGCACCGTCCGCGACCTCATCCTCGGCGCACCGGTATTCTGGGTGCAGAACCCGGCCTATGTGCTGGTCTGCGCCGGAATCGCCGTTCTCGTCTTTTTCTCCGCCCATCTGGTCGAATATCGCTACAAGCTGCTTCTTTGGCTCGACGCCATCGGTCTCTCGGCCTATGCGGCGATGGGCGCGGCCAAGGGCCTCGCTGCCACGGGGTCACCCACGGTGGCGATCGTCACCGGCATGTTGACGGCCACTTTCGGCGGCATTCTCCGAGACCTCCTCGCCGGCGAGCCATCGGTGCTGCTGCGCCCGGAAATCTACGTGACCGCCGCAATGACCGGCGCGGCGATATTCACGCTTGCCGATCTGGCCGGATTGCCGGTCTTTGCTTCAGCGCTTCTGGCCTTTGCCATGGCGTTTTTCGTTCGGGGCGGCGCGCTGCGCTATGGCTGGACTTTTCCGGCCTATAAGAGCCGACCAGGGCGCTCTCCCGACGAGATGCCCTGAGTCGGTCAAAGCGTGTCGAGCGGCACCTTCGCTCGGCTCCGCCGCGGCCGGAACCTTGCCGGCTGGGCATCGTTCCTCCCCGGCAATGTTCCTGCGCCCGGCGATATTCTACCTGGCTTTCGTCACCGTCATCGTGGCGGCTCTCAGCCTTGGTCCCTCCTTTGCGCATGTATTGGAGGCGCCGCCCAGGCTGAAGGTGTGGTCTCCGGACCTGTGGCGGGAGACTACGGTCTTCAATGCGCAATTCTGGACCTTCGCCGCGGTCGGCGCACCGCTCGACCTCTCCGCCATCGCGCTTACCGCCGTTTTGGCAGCGCTGCTGCGCGACGACCACCCGGCTTTCGGTTTCGCGGCCATCGCAGCGGTCCTCTACGCCCTGTCCCTGGTCGCATGGTTTGCCCTCGTGGCACCCGTCAACGGCGAACTGGCGACCTGGGTGCCGGGTCCCATTCCCGGCAATTTCGAAGCGGTTCGGCTGCGCTGGGAAATCGGCCACATGGTGGTCGCGGCACTGAAGCTCGCCGGCTTCGCCGCACTCGCCTTCGCATTGCTTTATGCCGGGCGCCAATCCTCAAGCTGAGCGCCGCGCCCAGCATCGGTTGCGTGGCAAGACCGGCTATGGCAGAAGCGCGACTGCCGCCTTCGGAGTGTCGATGAAATCCTCGCGTGAAAGACGTCGCGACAAGCGCCCGCAGCCTGATCGGCCGGCCATTCAGCCGCGCGCCGAGGCTCGCGACGCCCCGCGTCGTGCGCTTGCCGAAAGCGCCGAGCCGAAGGCCGCCTCGCGCACTCTTCGCCGCCGCGAAGGCGCGCTGCCTGCCGAGAAGCTGCCGCTCATCCTCGAAGTCGCGCCCAATGCCGACTATGCCTTGCTCGACAGCGGCGACGGCGAGAAGCTCGAGCAATATGGACCTTACCGCATCGTTCGCCCGGAAGGCCAGGCGATCTGGCAGCGCGCGCTGCCGGCGCATGAATGGGACAAGGCCGACGCGCTGTTTACCGGCGACACCGACGAGGAAGGCATGGGGCGCTGGCGCTTTCCCAAGGCGCCGCTCGGCGAAACCTGGCCGATGCGCCATGACGGCATTTCCTATCTCGGGCGCTTCACCTCGTTTCGCCATGTCGGCGTTTTTCCCGAGCAGGCCTCGCATTGGGAGCACATGGAAAGGCTGATCCGCGACGCCGGGCGCCCGATCAAGGTGCTCAATCTGTTCGGCTATACCGGCCTTGCCTCGCTGGTAGCGGCGCGCGCCGGTGCGGAGGTCACCCATGTCGATGCTTCGAAGAAGGCGATCGGCTGGGCGCGCGAAAACCAGCAGATGGCCGGATTGTCGCAAAAGCCGATCCGCTGGATCTGCGAGGACGCGATGAAGTTCGCCGAGCGCGAGGAGCGGCGCGGCAATGGCTACGACATCATCCTGTTCGATCCGCCCGCCTACGGGCGCGGGCCCAAGGGTGAGGTCTGGCAGTTGTTCGAGGACCTGCCGGCGCTGGCCGACATCTGCCGCTCAATCCTTTCGCCGAAGCCGCTTGCCGTGGTGCTGACCGCCTATTCGATCCGCGCCTCGTTCTTCGCCATTCATGCCCTGATGCGCGACACCTTCGCCGGCATGGGCGGCTCGGTCGAATCGGGCGAGCTCATCATCCGCGAAAAATCCGCCGGACGGGCACTGTCGACCTCGTTGTTTTCGCGATGGGTCGGAGGTTCGCGATGAACGAGCATCGCCAGAACGCGCCGGGCCAGGTCAAGGAAGTCACCAGCCTCGCCAACCCGCTGATCAAGTCGATCAAGTCGCTGGCGCTGAAGAAATTTCGCGACCAGCAGAATGCGTTCATGGCCGAAGGCCTGAAGCTGGTCATCGACGCGCTTGACCTCGGCTGGTCGATCCGCACGCTGGTGTTTGCCAAGTCCGGGATCGGCAATCCGGCGGTCGAGAGGGTCGCGGCGCGCACCGTGGCTGCCGGCGGGACGGTGCTGGAAGTTTCGGAGAAAGTGCTTTCGGCGATCACGCGCCGCGACAATCCGCAGATGGTGGTCGGCGTGTTCGCGCAGCGCTTCGTGCCGTTGAAGGACATTCGCCCGCAAAACGGCGATGTCTGGGTCGCGCTCGACCGTGTGCGGGACCCCGGCAATCTCGGCACAGTCATCCGCACGGTCGATGCCGTCGGCGCCAGGGGCGTCATCCTGGTCGGTGAAACGACCGACCCGTTTTCGCTGGAAACGGTACGCGCCACCATGGGCTCGATCTTTGCCGTGCCGGTGGCGCGTGCGACCGAGGATGCCTTCCTGGCATGGCGCAAAGGCTTTCATGGCCTCCTCGCCGGGACCCATCTGAAGGGCGCGGTCGACTACCGCTCGGTCGACTTTTCCGGCAGGCCGGTGCTGCTCATGATGGGCAACGAACAGCAGGGGCTGCCCGATGCACTGGCGCAGGCCTGTGACCGGCTGCTGCGCATTCCCCAGGCAGGCCGGGCCGATTCGCTCAATCTCGCAGTCGCCACCGGAATCATGCTTTTCGAAATCCGGCGCGCGGCGCTGACGCTGGACGCAGGCCCCGCATGAAGCTGAAATCCCCCTGGCTCCTCGCCGTGATCGTCGTCGTCGCCATAGTCCTCGACCAATGGATCAAGCTCCTGGTCGAATCGGATCTTGTCATGCATGAGCGGGTCGACCTGCTGCCGTTTCTGGCGCTCTACCGCACCTATAATACCGGCGTCGCCTTCTCGATGTTTTCGTCGGTGGGCGACAAGGGGCTGATCGTGCTGTCGCTCGTTGTGATCGCCTTTGTCCTTTACCTCGCCGCGCGCTCTACCCCGCAGCAATGGCTGGCGCGTGCAGGATTTGCCCTGATCGTCGGGGGCGCTGTCGGCAACCTCATCGACCGCGCCGTTTACGGCCATGTCATCGACTACATTCTGTTTCATACGCCCGTCTGGTCGTTTGCCGTCTTCAATCTTGCCGATGCCTTCATCACTGTCGGGGCCGGCCTGGTGCTGATCGACGAGTTCCTTGCCTGGCGCCGCGGCACCGAGACGGCGCGCTCCGGCGATTGAGCGCTCGAGCATCGAACCGAAAAGTGGAATCCGGTTTTCGGACCGATCCGATGCTCCATCAAAGCGTTAGAGCCTCTTTTGTGCGTCTGATAGGTCGCACGGCGCTCCAAGATTAAAATTCGAGCGATCCCCCAAAAGCTTCCCTAAGGCTTCCGGACTATGATCGCGCCATGATCAGGCATCGCGTCCAGGCCGAACACGAGAGCGACGAAGAGGGTGCAGTCTCAGGGCAACTCGAGACGCCTGCTCGACGTCGTATCGTGCCGCCTTCGCTCGACCACGATGAGCTTGAGGCCGCGCGATCGCTTCCGGACCTCACCCCGCATCTTCCCCACGGCCGATCCCATGCGCTGATCTATGCGGCTTTCGCCGCTGTCCTTTTGTTTGCCGGGCTGGCCAGGCTGAGCGGGTCGCCGGATTTCATCAGCATCGGACTGCTGGTGATCGGCCTTGCCGGACTGGCGATATTCGCCTGGCGTTTCCGCGCCGCCAGCAAGGCGATCTCGCTGGTCGGCGAGACAGCCGCCCGCCGCCATGCCGAGGTCGAAATCCTCGCCGACCGGATGTGGGAGCTTCAGGAGCGTGAGGAGCACTTCCACGGCCTGATCGATGCACTTGGCGATCTCGTCGTTCACCGCGACCGCGAAGGACGGATCGTCTATGTCAACAAGGTGTTTGCGGACCTGCTGGCGACCGAACCGCAGGACCTCTGCGGCCGCACGCTGTTTGAGATCGGCGTCGAGGTCGGGGTCGTCCCGGACGCGGCATTCGCCAGTGGCCAGTGCCTGAGTTCGACCGATGTCGTGATCCGGGCACCGGGCAGTCCGCGCTGGTTCTCCTGGATCGAACTCTCGGTGCGCGACAAGGACAGCGGTGTCGTCTCGCACCGGGCGATCGCGCGTGACATCACAGCGCGCAAGCGCGCTGAAACCGCGCTCATCAACGCCCGCGAGCGGGCGGAATACGCCAGCCAGGCCAAATCGCGCTTCCTGGCGACCGTCAGTCACGAGATCCGCACGCCGATGAACGGCATCATGGGCATGGCCAAGCTTTTGGCCGATACCGGCCTGTCGCCGGAACAGCGTACCTATGTCGGCGCCATCTCCACCTCCGCCAGCGCGCTACTGGCGCTGATCGAGGACCTGCTCGACTATTCCAAGATCGAGGCGGGAAGGTTCGAGCCGGAACCGCAGCCGATGTCGCCGCGCGAAATCGGCGACAATGTCGTCGAATTGCTTGCCGCGCGGGCCTTCGGCAAGGGCATCGGCCTCGGCTGTCACGTCGCGCCCGACGTTCCGCAGATGATCACCGCCGATCCCGGCCGGGTTCGCCAAGTGCTGCTCAATCTGATCGGGAACGCGATAAAGTTCACCGATTTCGGAGGCGTTCTGGTGGTGATTTCGAAGGAAGTCGACGGGAAATCCGAAATGATCCGGTTTTCGGTCGCCGATACCGGCCAGGGCCTGCTCAAGAGCGATATGAAGCGCATCTTCGCCGAATTCGAGCAGGCCGATGGAACCTCGACCCGGGCGCATGGCGGGGCGGGGCTGGGTCTGGCCATATCCAAGCGCATCGTCGAATCGATGGGCGGCATGATCGGCGTCGCCAGCGACTACGGAAAGGGTTCCGAGTTTTTCTTCACCATCCCCGCCGCCGAACCAATCGAGGGGGCAAATGTGCGTGGGCGGGTGCTCGCCGGTCGCCGGGCGGTGATCGTGACGCCGAACAGGGTCGAGGCCGAGGCCATCGCGCTTTCCATCCGCGCGCATGGCGGCGCAATCAGCATCGCCGAAAATGTTGCGGCGGCGGTCAAGCTTGCCGAAGGCTGCGATACGCTGCTCATCGACGCCTCGCTGGAAAAGCGTGACGGCCGAACGCTCAAGCAACTGCGCCGCTCGGGCTTTTCCGCCTGCGAGGCGATCACGCTGATTGCGCCGACCGACCGGGGCAGACTCGGCGACTTCAGGAAGAGCGGCTATGCAACGTTCCTGGCCCGGCCGGTGCGCGGCGAAACTCTGCTGCGCGTGCTCCTGACCTCCATGTCGCCGGTTAGCGCGCTCGATCCGTCGAGCCGGCGCGCAACCGTCGAAAGCGCTGGCACGCGTCAGTCCAGACTGTCGGTTCTGGTCGCCGAAGACAATGAGATCAATGCGATGCTGGCACGTGCCTCGCTGGTGAAGGCGGGGCACAGCGTCGATGTCGTCGCAAACGGCAAAGCTGCGGTCGAAGCCGTCACCGACCCGAAGCGGAAGCGACGCTACGACGTTATTCTGATGGACCTGCACATGCCGGTCATGGACGGGCTGGATGCCATAGCGGCCATTCGCCGCCATGAAGAGCAGGAAGAGCTTGCGCCTATTCCGATCATGGTGCTTTCGGCCGACAGCCAGGAAAAGACGCGGCACTCCGTGCTGGCCCACGGCGCGAGCGGCTTCGTTACCAAGCCGATTGACCCCGGAACCCTAGTGGAGGCGGTCGCAAGCCACCTTGCCGCGTGACCGTCGCGTCGGCGCCTGACCGATGAACCACATCGACCGCCCCCTCCTGATCGCCTTGCCATCGGCAAACAGAACCGTTTCAATCTGACCGGGAAACGCTCTAAGGTCATATTCCTGTAGCACTGTTCCTTTATTTCCCGTTTGTGGGATCGTCGCAGGAGAGTCACCCGTGCAGACAGCGTCGCCGCAGCATGATGCCTTCGCCAAACCGCATTGCGGACCAATCGCGACACAGCGCGAGGAGCACGCTTTCCAGTTCGATACGCTCGGCCGGATCGGATCGCTGCAAGTGCGGCTCGCCCGCGATGCCGCCGAAATCGCCGCCGCCCAGGAAGTGCGCTATCAGGTGTTCTACGACGAGCTCGGCGCGCGCCAGGACCTCGTTCAGGGGCCGGAACGTCGCGACGCCGACCGCTTCGATGCCGTCTGCGACCATCTGCTGGTCTTGGACACGGCTCTGCCCGGCCCCGAACACCGCCGGATCGTCGGCACCTACCGCCTGCTCCGGCAGGAGGCGGCGGAAGCCGCCGGTGGCTTCTATTCGGACGACGAATTCGAACTGAAACAGCTTATCGCCCGTCATCCCGGCCGGCGCTTCCTTGAACTTGGCCGTTCCTGCGTGCTGCCGCAATATCGGTCGAAACGCACCATCGAAGTTCTGTGGCAGGGCATATGGGCCTATACGAAACGCCACCAGATCGGCGTCATGGCCGGCTGCGCCTCATTTCACGGAACCGTGCCGGCCGCCCACGCCGAGGCCCTCTCCTATCTGGCTCACCATTGCCGGGTAAAGCCCGCCTACGACGTGCGGGCCGTGGCCGGGCGTTATCGCAGCATGGACCTGATGCCTGCGGAGGCCATCAATCTCAAATCCGCTATCTTGGCGCTGCCGCCGCTGATCAAGGGTTATCTGCGCCTTGGCGCGCGCATCGGCGATGGCTGCGTCGTCGACGAGGATTTCCGCACCATCGACGTCTTCATCGTGCTGCCTGTCGGCGAAATCCAGGCGCGCTATATCAGCTATTACGGCGCCGACGCCCAACGCTTCGCCGCCTGACGGGCCTGACAGACGCATATCTTTGTTGGAGCATCGGATTTTTCCGAAACTCTGCGTCAGTCGGATCCGCGTCTGCCAAGCTGCTCGTAAACGGCGATGCCGGCCGCCAGATCTTCCAAGGCCGCGCCCACCGACTTGAACAGCGTGATCTCATCGGGCGCCTGGCGTCCGGGCTTCTCGCCGCGCGCCAGTTCGTGCAGATCGGCGACGATCGCGTCTGCCTTCAGAACGCCTGATGCCCGCGGCTGAACGATGTCGCCCGCCTCTTTGGTGGCACCGGCGCGCGTATCGACAAAGACGCGGGCGCGTCGGATGGCATCGTCGTCGCTTTCGCGCATGTCGGGCGTAAAGCCGCCGACCAGATCGACATGAGTTCCGGGTCGCAGCAGCGCCCCCTTTATCAGCGGGGTGGTGGAGATGGTGGCGCAGGACACGATGTCGGCCGCGGACAGTTCGGCGTCGAGATCGCCTGCCGCCTCGGCGCCAAACCCTTGCTCCCGTAGTTCGGCGGCAATCTTTTCGGCATTGGCCATGGTGCGGTTCCAGACGCGGATTTCGCTGATCGGCCGCACCGCCGCGTGCGCCCTGGCCAGGAATGGCGCCAGCGCGCCGGCACCGACGACAAGCAGGCGTGACGCGTCCTCGCGCGCCAGATAGGTTGCGGCGAGAGCGGAGGCGCAAGCCGTGCGCCACTGCGTCAGCCGCTGGCCGTCGATCAGCGCCTGCGGCTCGCCGGTTGTGCCGTCGAGAAGCAGGTAAAGCCCCATCACCGCGGGTTTGTCGATGACGTTGTTGTCGGGCGAGACCGTCACGATCTTGACGCCGATATGGCCGCTGCCCGCAACTCCGCCTGAATTGAAATCGCTCCAGGCCGGCATCAGCAGCAGCGTCGAGGCGGCACCAGTCGGCCGCTCGATCGTGTGATGATGGCGCACCGGCTGGACGGCGCCTTCGCGAAACGCCGTCCGCAATGTCTCCACAAGCCCGGGAAATGTCAGTGCCTCATCGACATCGCCCGCGGAGATCATTTGCATCGGAATTCCCCTTTCAATGCCGCGCAAGCTCAATGCTTGGCGGCGGGCAAATTCGCGTTGGAGGGGCCATTCGGCGAGAGCGCGCCTGCCGCCTGCAGGTCCTGGCCGCGCTGGCGGGCGAGCTTGCGATAACGACCCTGCTTGAACCATGTCGCCAGGCTGCCGATGATCATGCCGAGCGCCAGCGCTGCAAACAGCAGGAAAAACAAGGGGAGCTGTACGGTAAGCCCCGGATTGCCAGGGTTGAACGGGTCAAGGGTGAAGACCGCAGGCGCGCGGTTGGCCACGGCCAGCGCGATCAGGATAATGGCGAGCGGCACAAACACCACAATGAGCAGGAAGCGATTGAACATGTCGATTTCCGAAGCAGCCGGGAGGAGGCCGCTTATTTCGCCCCGTTCAGCCGCTCGCGCAATTCCTTGCCGGTCTTGAAGAACGGCACCCATTTCTCCTCGACTTCGACCGAATCGCCGGTGCGCGGATTGCGTCCGGTGCGCGCCGGACGGTTTTTCACCGAGAACGCGCCAAAGCCGCGCAGTTCCACCCGGTTGCCATCAGCCAGCGCGTCGGTGATCTCGTCGAATATTGCGCCGACGATATTTTCCACGTCCCGCAGGAAAAGATGCGGATTGCGTGTGGCAATGATCTGCACAAGTTCGGATTTGATCATGAGCGCGTTCTCCGCCAACGGTTGAACAGAAGGGGTATGCGGATGATTTTATTTCGCTTTTACGCCAGCTCGCCGGATTTTCAAGGGTGCCAGAGCGACACCAGACCGTCAAGGAATAAGCGGTCGGCGCCGATTTCGCGCATGAAATCCGCCCCGGCACGCGGCAGGCCGAGCGCTTGACCAACGGCCTGGGCAAGCGAACTGCCGAGGAAGAGCCCGCCGCTGCCCTTGGCTTTCCACTCCACTACCTTGAGATCGGCGGCCACGCCTTTGGTCTTTACCATCCAGCCGACCGCCTCGTTCTCGCCGCCGAGTTCATCGACCAGCTTCCTTTCGAGCGCCTGGCGGCCGGTGAAGATAGAGCCGTCGGCGAGCGCCATGACTTCGGGTTTCGTCAGAGGCCGGCGCTCTTCCACCAGGTCGACGAACCAGTCATAGCTGTCGAGGATCATCGAGCGGATCATGGCGCGCTCCTCCTCGCTGGTCGGGTTGAACGGCGAAGGCTCAGCCTTCAAGGGCGAGGATTTGATTTCCTCCAACTTGATGCCGAGCTTGTCCATAAGCCCGGTGATGTCGGGAAACTGCACCAGCACGCCGATCGAACCGACGATCGACGACTGGCGCGCGACGATGTGATCGGAAGCCGAGGCAACCATGTAGCCGGCCGAGGCCGCCAGCGTGCCGACCTGCGCCGCCACCGGCTTTTCCGCGGCAAGCCGGCGAACCGCCTCGAATATCGCTTCGCCGCCCGCCGTAGTGCCGCCGGGCGAGTCGATCGCCAGGATCACACCCTTGACGGATGCGGACTGGCGAAGCTTCTCAAGCCGCTCAAGCAGCTCGTCGTCCTCGGTGATGGTGCCTTCGATCTTGACCTTGGCAATATGGTTGGCGGCGGTGACGCCGAGTTCGCCGCCGTAAATCCATGCCGAGGCGACCACTATGCCGACAGCCGCAATGACAATAGCGGCCACGCGCCAGAAGGTGAGCTTGCGCCGCAGATGGCGGCGGTCGATCAGATCGTCGGCTCTCGTGCTCATGCTTGCCTCGCATCGGGGGAACAGCTCGTTTTAGAGCAACTGCCGGGCAAGGGCCACAGCTTTCGCGCCTGCGAGGCTGCTGCCCTTGGGGCAACCGCAACCGGGCTGACTTTTCACCTGTAAGTAACCATATTATGAGAGCACGGAGGACCACAGTCACCGCCAGGCATGGGCGGATCGTACGACGGCCCCAACCATAGGCGGCGTGGTCAGCACGATTGTGGCCGATCGCACGGCGGCGGCATCACGTTAATTTGCAGCGTGGCGTCACAATTGCGTGGTTTTCGATGACTTGATGCGCACAGCACTATGACACGCCCGGCCGGGCTCAGGGAAAAGGCTTCGAGTGGCACCACCGACAGATACGAACAGCGGTCAACCCGCTTCAACACCTGCGGCATCCCAAAGGTTGAGCAGCGCATTCGCGCGCGCCGAGCGGCATTCGAACAGGGTCCGCGTGCTGAAGACCGCGCTGCCGGTGCTCGCAGTCGCCATGGCGGCTGCTTTCTTCGGCTATTCCTATATCGTCACACCCGCGGCGATCTCGGTCACGGCGGAAGGATCGGCCTATTCGGATGGCAAGCTGGTCATGGCCAATCCCAAGCTTGACGGCTTCACCAGCGACGACCGGCCCTACAACATGACGGCCGCACGAGCCATCCAGGACCTTGCCAGCGAATCCGTCATCGAACTCGAGGGCATCGATGCGAAGCTCCCGATCGACGCCGACAACTGGGCGACCGTGATTGCGCCTAAGGGCACTTATGATCGTGACAAGAACACGCTCGACATCACCGACGGCATGACGATCAAAACCGCCGACGGCATGCTGGCGACCTTGGAGTCTGCCCGTCTCGATATCGAAAAGGGCGACATGACAACGACCGATCCGGTCGCTATTCAACTCAAGGGTGCCAAGATCACATCCGATTCGATGACGGTCCTTGAAAATGGCAAGGTAATGATATTCGAGAAGCGGGTACGCATGAATATCGATCCCCAGCGGTTGAAAACCGCGCAAAACGCGAGCGGAGGCCAGGATGTCGTGCAATAGGATGCTTCTGCCGTTGGGCGCGGCTGCCGGACTGGCGATGCTCGCGGCCGCGGCAGGCCAGTCTTTCGCCCAGGAAAGCACGCAAGGGCGACTTTCGGGCTTGAGCCTTTCCGGCAAGGAGCCGATCCAGATCGAAAGCGACAAGCTGGAAGTTCGCGAATCCGAGAACGTGGCGATCTTCACCGGCAATGTCAGCGTGGTGCAGGGCCCGACTCTGCTGAAGTCGGGCAAGATGACCGTGTACTATGCAAAGGACGGCGGCTCGGCCACGACCGGTTCGGCCAATATCGACCGGCTCGAAGTGGACGGCAAGGTTTATGTCAAATCCGAAACGCAGGTCGCGACCGGCGATCGCGGCACGTTCGACATGAAAACCGAGATCCTGGTGCTTTCAGGCAAGGAAGTGGTTCTCTCGGAGGGCGACAACGTGCTGGTCGGCTGCAAGCTCACCGTCCAGATGAAGTCGGGCGAGGCGCAGGTCGATGGCTGCAAGAAGGGCGAGTCCGGCAGCGGCCGGGTCATGATGTCGATCACCCCCGGCTCGACGCCCGAAGCGAAGACACCGTAATGGTTGAGCGCATATCGTTCCTGTCGCGTCTGGGCGGTCGCGCGCGAGCCGCGCCGGCTGCTCCGGCGCTGCGCAAGGACGCTTCGAACTTCAAGGGTACTCTGATAGCGCAGGGGCTGACCAAGGCCTACAAGGGCCGCACGGTCGTGAACGGCGTTTCGCTGGGCGTGCGCGCCGGCGAGGCGGTCGGTCTTCTCGGCCCCAATGGCGCGGGAAAAACCACCTGTTTCTACATGGTCACCGGACTGGTGCCGGTGGACAAGGGCACCATCGAAATCGACGGCTTCAATGTCTCCTTGATGCCGATGTACCGTCGCGCCCGCCTCGGCGTCGGCTATCTGCCCCAGGAAGCATCGATCTTCCGCGGATTGAGCGTCGAGGACAATATCCTCGCGGTGCTCGAGGGCGTCGAGAAGAGCCGCAAGGAACGCGCGCGCAACCTCGATGCGCTGCTGGACGAGTTCCACATCGCCCATCTCAGGAAAGCGCCGTCCATGTCGCTTTCGGGCGGCGAGCGGCGTCGCCTCGAAATCGCCCGCGCGCTCGCCAGCCGGCCGAACTACATGCTCCTCGACGAGCCCTTCGCCGGCGTCGACCCGATCGCCGTCTCCGACATCCAGCAACTGGTGCGCCACCTGACCAAGCGCGGCATCGGCGTGCTGATCACCGACCATAATGTGCGCGAAACGCTCGGTCTCATCGATCGCGCCTATATCATCCATGCCGGCGAAATCCTGAAACATGGCTCCGCGGCCGACATTGTCGGCGATGACGATGTGCGGCGGCTCTATCTGGGCGAAGGCTTTACGCTCTAACATCCAGCCCCGGCCCCTTGACAAGCAAAAGTCAGGCCAGTTTCAATGCCCGGCAGAACCGCAGGCGCTCCCGGCCGCGCGGAACGGGCAAAGTTCACCCATGGCGCTTGCGGCCAAATTGCAGCTCAGGCAATCCCAGTCGCTGGTGATGACGCCGCAGCTCATGCAGTCCATCAAGCTGCTGCAGATGACGCATGTCGAGCTCGAGCGTTTCATCGACGACGAGATCGAGCGCAATCCTCTTCTCGATCGCGCCGAGCCGCGCGACGACGCGGCCGCCGAACGGCGCCGTCAGGATGGTTCCGAACCCATTTCGACAGGCGGCGAGCAACCTGACGCCGACGCGCCCTGGAGCGCGGCCGCCATGTCGGAGAAACTGGATACATCGCTCGAAAACGTCTTCCCGGACGATCCTGGCGTCGTTCAGAGACTCGGACCGGACCTTGCCGCCCAGTGGAAGTCGGTGCGTGGTGCGAATGGCTCGGCGGGCGCCGAAGGCTTCGACATCGACGACATGGCGGCAGCAGCCGTCACGTTGCACGAGCATGTCGGCGAGCAGATCGCCTTTGGTTTGGCTGATGTGGGCGAGCGCATGATTGCCCGCGAACTGGCCGACGGCCTCGATGAGGCCGGCTACATGCGTGCCGATATCGACGAGATGGCCGCGCGCCTGGGAGTGGAGCGCACCGCCGTGCTTCATGTGCTCGGCGTGTGCCAGAGCTTCGATCCGCCGGGGATTTTCGCCCGGGACCTCGCCGAGTGTTTGGCGCTCCAGCTCGCCCGCAACGACAGGCTCGATCCGGCGATGCAAGCGATGATCGACAATCTCGATCTTCTGGCGCGCCGCGATTTTCGGACGCTGAGGGGTCTGTGTGCGGTCGACGAGGAGGATTTGGTCGACATGATGGCGGAAATCCGCCGGCTCGATCCCCGCCCCGGACTGGCCTTCGGTGGCGGCAATGTCGACACCATCGTTGCCGATGTCGAGGTGCGCGCCGCCGCGGACGGAAGCTGGACGGTCGAGCTCAATCCCGAAACGCTGCCGCGGGTGCTTGTCGACCAGGTTTATTTCGCGCAGGTGCAGTGCCGGACAGAGGCGCTGGCAGAGCGGGAATTCCTCGCCGAATGCCTGCAGAGCGCCAATTGGCTGGCGCGCAGCCTGGACCAGCGGGCGAAGACGATCCTCAAGGTCGCCACCGAGATCGTGCGCCAGCAGGACGCCTTTCTCGTGCATGGCATAAGGCATCTGCGCCCGATCAATCTGCGCACCATCGCCGACGCGATCGGCATGCATGAGTCGACCGTCAGCCGTGTGACCGCCAACAAATATATGCTGACGCCGCGCGGCGTGTTCGAGCTGCGCTATTTCTTCACCGCCGCGATTGCCTCGGCTGACGCTGGCGATGCGCACTCATCCGAATCCGTGCGTGACCGCATCCGCCAGCTCATCGACGAGGAAAAGGCCTCGGAGGTATTGTCCGACGACGCAATCGTCGACATGCTGCGCGAAAATGGCGTCGACATTGCCCGCCGCACGGTCGCCAAGTATCGGGAAGCAATGAATATTCCCTCTTCCGTGCAGCGGCGGCGGGAAAAGCGCGCGCTGGCGGCGGCGGCCCGATAATTCACAGGCAGAATCGGCTCTGGCGGCCCTTCATTGACAAGCCCCGGTGAAGTGACTAGAAGCCCGCCGACATGAACGGGCAGTGGCCCGCAGGCAAAATGTTCCGTCTGGAGACGGCTTGTGATCAACCGGAAAGTTAGGACCTGAATTCGGCTGGAAAGCCGCCCTGAACCTTGTGTGCGCCGCCCACGGGTATAAACTCAAGAAAGTTTGAAGTCTGAACAGGGAAGGTCAGTTTTCAGATGAATTTACGTATCTCGGGAAAGCACATGGACATTGGCGATGCGTTCCGCACGCGCATCGAGGGCAGGATCGGAGAAGCGGTCGACAAATATTTCGACGGCGGATTTTCCGGCCACGTGACCGTGGTGAAATCGGGATCGCGCTTCTCGGCCGACTGCATGATCCGGTTGGATACCGGCACCTCCCTTCAGGCGGCCGGCGAAGCACAAGAGCCGACCGCCGCCTTCGACGCGGCCGCCGAGCGCTTCGAAAAGCGCCTGCGGCGCTACAAGCGCAGGCTCAAATCACACAGCCCCGGCGCGGGCAACGGTGCGGCCACCGACATCGCCTACACCGTGATGGCGCCGCTTGCGGAGGACGAAGAGGACCTGCCTGACGATTATGCGCCGGCGATCGTGGCCGAATCGAGCATGACGCTGAAGACCCTTTCGGTGGCTTCCGCGGTGATCGAACTCGACACCAGCGACAATCCGGTGTTCGTCTTCCGCAATGCCGGGAACGACCAGATCAACATCGTCTACAGGAGGCCGGACGGAAATATCGGGTGGATCGACCCTTCGACGACAAAAGTCGCGCAGGGATAGGCAGACCTTCTGACCGAACGCCGACCTGGGGTTTGGCGCGGGCAGAGAAAGGATATTTGGCATGGATCTCAGCGATCTGATCGAGGTGCCGGCAATCATGCCGGCCCTGAAGGCGAATTCCAAGAAACACCTGTTGCAACTCCTGGCTGAGCGGGCAGCCTTGGTGACAGGCATCCCCGAGCGCGAAGTGTTCGACACCATCCTTCAGCGGGAACGGCTGGGATCGACCGGCGTAGGCAACGGAATCGCCATTCCGCATGGCAAGCTTGCGGGCGTCAAGCACATCACCGGCGTGTTCGCACGCCTGGAGACGCCCGTGGAGTTCGAGGCGCTGGACGACCAGCCCGTCGATCTGGTGTTCCTGCTTCTGGCCCCGGAGGGCGCAGGCGCCGACCATCTCAAGGCGCTGTCGCGCATTGCGCGCATCCTTCGCGACGCCGACACGGTTGCCAAGATACGCGGCACGCGCGACGCAGCAGCGATTCATACGCTTCTATCGGATACGCAGGCCTCGCACGCGGCCTGATTTTCAATGGATGAGATTGCGGGGCGGCCAGTGGCCGCCCTTTTTTTTTAGAACTGAATTAGTGGATCGCGACCGGCGTGAGGTCGTTCTCCAGGGCACCTGCCAGCGCGCGGTCGCGCTCGTCCGACAAAAGGATCGGCTGGCCATTGGCGGCAAACAGCGCCCACAGCTTGGTTCCCGGCGCGATCTCAGGCAGACCGGGGAACTTGCCCTTCAACTCGTCGCTACCGATTTCGCGCAGATAAGCCAGCGTGCCCTCGCCAAGATGAGCGAGTTCAGCTTCTGTCAACGCAGGATGCCTGGGGTCGTGATATGTCATCTGAGCCTCCTTTTGCGGGGCGTCCTAGTGACCAACCCGCCGTAGAGCTGTTTGTTCCGGCGAGCGACGATCAGTCTTTCACCGAAATGTTTATTTTTCGTACGAAACGCTCGGGCTCCGGCCGGTCGAGATCGACGGACAGAAGCCCGTTCTTGAGTTCGGCGCCAATCACCCGCATTCCATCCGCCAGTACGAAAGTCCGCTGGAACTGCCGCGCGGCGATGCCGCGATGCAGGAATTCATGTTCGGTGGCGTCGCTTTGCCTGCCCCGCACGACCAGTTGGTTTTCCTCGGTCGTGACCTCCAGATTTTCCTCGCAAAAGCCCGCCACGGCGAGCGTTATGCGCAAGGTTTCGGGCTTGCCCTCGGCACCGCGAATCCGTTCGATATTATAGGGCGGGTAGCTGTCGCCCGATTTCGCGAGGCGCTCGAGCGTTTTTTCCATTGCGTCGAACCCAAGCAGAAGCGGGCTCGAAAAGGGCGTCATGCGACTCATCTTCCATGTCCTCTAAGAGCGACCTGACCGGAAAACCCGGATGGCGTTTTTCCCGTCGATGCTGATATGGTCCGTCGCGCAAACAAGTTCAAGACCGCAACGAAATGCGCGGGGGGAGCGGCCATGGCCGACAAACGCAAGATCATCATCGACACGGATCCGGGGCAGGATGATGCGATCGCCATACTGCTGGCGCTGGCCAGCCCGGAAGTCGACATGCTGGGGATTACCGCGGTTGCCGGCAACGTGCCGTTGCGGCTGACGGAAAAGAACGCACGCAAGATCTGCGAACTGGCAGGGCGGCCGGACATCAAGGTTTATGCCGGGGCAATCCGGCCGCTGCTGCGGACGCTGGTCACCGCCGAGGAGGTGCATGGCGAAAGCGGCCTGAACGGCCCGCAACTGCCAGAACCGACAATGCCGCTGCAAGCGCGGCATGCTGTCGATTTCATCATCGAAACGCTGCTGGAGGAGGAGGCCGGAACGGTGACGCTGTGCCCGCTCGGGCCGCTCACCAATATTGCGCTGGCGCTGATCCGCGAGCCGCGGATTGCCCCGCGCATCCGGGAAATCGTGCTGATGGGCGGCGGCTTTTTCGAGGGCGGCAACGTCACGCCGGCGGCCGAGTTCAACATCCATGTCGATCCGCACGCGGCCGACATCGTGCTGAGGGCCGGAGTGCCAACGGTGATGATGCCGCTCGACGTCACCCATAAGGCGCTGACGACGGCCAGGCGGGTCGCCGCTATCAGGGCACTCGGCAACAGGGTGGGCATCGCCACCGCCGAGATGCTGGAATTCTACGAGCGCTTCGACGAGGAGAAATACGGCACGGATGGCGGGCCGCTGCACGACCCTTGCGTGATCGCCTATCTCATCAAGCCGGACCTCTTCAGGGGCCGGCACTGCAATGTCAGCGTCGAGATCGCCTCGGAACTGACCATGGGAATGACCGTCGTCGACTGGTGGGGCGTGACCAGCCGGGCGAAGAATGCAACCGTGATGCGCCATATCGACGATGACGGGTTCTTCGCCCTTCTGACCGAGCGGCTCGGCCAGCTTTAACTCATGCCTTCACTTGCTCCAGAGCCGCATCGAGCGCGCGCTTGACCGCCTCGACCATCTGGTCGATCTGAGGCTTGGTGATGATCAGCGGTGGGCAGAATGCGAGCGCGTCGCCCATGTTGCGGGAAATGACGCCGTTCTTCAGAAGCAGGCCGTTCGCCAGCCCGCCGAGCCCGCCGACCTGTCCCCAGGGCTCCTTGGTCGCCTTGTCGCCGACGAGTTCGACCGCCGCGATCAGGCCTATGCCGCGCACTTCGCCGACAAGTTCATGCGACGCCAGTTCGCGCAGGCGCTGCTGCATATGGGCACCGACCTCGCGTGCGTTCGCTACCAGGCCGCGCTCCTCGATCAAGCGCAGGTTTTCAAGGGCCACCGCAGCCGCCACCGGATGGCCGCCGGCGGTAAAGCCATGGCCGAAGGTGCCGATGCGGTTGCTTTCGTCGGCCAGCGGCTCGAAAACCCGCTCATTGACCATCACCGCCGAGATCGGCAGGTAGGACGAGGAAAGTTGCTTGGACATCACCATGATGTCGGGCTTCATGCGGAACGTTTCGGAGCCGAACATCTCGCCGGTGCGGCCGAAGCCGCAGATCACTTCGTCGGCTACAAGCAGAATATCGTATCTGGACAGAACCGCCTGGACCTTTTCCCAGTAGCCGGCGGGCGGAACAACGACGCCGCCCGCGCCCATCAAGGGCTCGCCGATGAAGGCGGCGATGGTTTCGGGTCCTTCGGCAAGGATCAGCTTCTCCAGATCGTCTGCAAGCCGGGTCGAGAACTGTTCCTCGCTTTCGCCAGGCAGCGCTTCGCGCCAATAGTGCGGCGAAGAGGTATGCAGGACATTGGCGATCGGCAGGTCGAAGGAGAGATGATTGTTCGGCAGGCCGGTGAGGCTGGCCGAAGCGATGGTCACGCCATGATAGCCGCGCATGCGGCTGATGATCTTCTTGCGCTGCGGCTGCCCCAGTGCATTGGAGCGATACCAGATCATCTTCATGGCCGAATCGTTGGCCTCGGATCCGGAATTTGTGAAGAACACCTTGCTCATCGGCACCGGCGCCATATTGACCAGTTTCTCAGCCAGATCGATCGGCGGCGAATGGGTTTTGTGAGTGAAGGTGTGATAGAAGGGCAGCTTGGCCAATTGCCGAGTGGCCGCATCCACGAGACGCTGTTCCGAAAAGCCAACGGCGACGCTCCACAGGCCGGCCATCGCCTCGATATAGCGATTGCCCGCATTGTCCTCGACGTAGATGCCGTCTCCCTTTTCGATGACCAGCGGGCCGGTCTCCTGGTGGCGCCGCGCGTCGGTATAGGGATGCAGATGGTAACGAATATCGCGGGCTTCGGCGGAGTTGGGATGAGCGTCCATAACGACTTCCTGTATTCGCGCATGATTGCGCAGGCATCAATCGGCGGGAAGAACCAGCGCAGACTATTGCAAACCTGGTAATTTGCTGTTTGCTGCATCATGTTTTTCCCGACACCGCAGTGTCAAGGCGGTACCATAGAAGACCATGGCGACAATCGCGAACCCATGAAAGTGCCGACCGACAATGAACGCCAACTTCCGCTTGCAAGCCACATCCGCGAAGGCGGCAAGGTGATCGCCGAACGGATCGCCGCCTCCAGACGGCATGAAGTGGGCTGATGGAACAGGTCGACTGTATCGTGGCGGGTGCGGGCGTCATCGGCCTGGCGATTGCGCGCGAAGCGGCACGGCGCGGCTGGGAGACGCTCGTTCTGGAAACCGCCGATGCAATCGGCACGGAAACCAGTTCACGCAACTCCGAGGTCATCCATGCCGGGATCTACTATCCGGTGGGTTCGCTCAAGGCCCGACTTTGCGTGGATGGCCGCGACAGGCTCTACCGTTTCGCCGAGGAGCATCATGTCGCTCACTCGCGCTGTGGCAAGCTCATTGTCGCTACAGTGCGCGAGCAGGAACCGACCCTTTCAGCCATCGTCGCCAAGGCTCGCTCATGCGGCGTCGACGATCTCGTCCTGCTGAGTGCCGCGCAAGCGCAAAAACTGGAGCCGGCACTGCGTTGCACGGCGGCGGTCCTGTCGCCCTCGACCGGCATCATCGACAGTCACGGCCTGATGCTCGCCCTCATGGGAGAGGCCGAAGAACATGGCGCCATCATCTGCTGCAACACCAGGATCATATCGGGCCGCATCGAGCCGGATCGCGTGGTCCTGCAGACGCTGGACCGCACCAGCAACAGCCAATATGAAGTTGCGGCGACACGCTTCATCAATGCGGCCGGGCTCGGTGCCAATGCCATCGCAAGCGCGCTCGACGGGTTCGATCAGCGCTTCGTGCCGCTGCTTCGCTATGCAAAGGGCAACTATTTCTCGGTGGCCGGTAGAGCGCCCTTTTCCCGGCTGATCTACCCCATTCCGGAACCCGGCGGCCTGGGGGTCCATCTGACGCTGGACCTCGACGGCAACATGCGCTTCGGTCCCGACGTCGAATGGATCGATTCCGTCGACTACCGGGTCGATCCGCTCCGGGCCGATCATTTTTACGGTGAAATCCGAAAATATTGGCTGCACCTAGCCGACGGCAGCCTGCAGCCTGCCTATTGCGGCATCCGTCCCAAATTGTCGGGGCAAGCTAACGCCGATTTCATGATCCAGGGACCGGAAGTGCACGGGATAAAAGGCGTCGTTAACCTATTCGGCATCGAAAGCCCGGGCCTGACCTCCTGCCTGACGATCGCCGAACATGCCGTAAGCCTGGCGGCGGCCGACCATACCTGAACTGCGCCACCGCCTAAAGCATCGGACCGAAAAGTGGAATCGGTTTTCGGTCCGATGCTCAACCAAAGTGTTAGAGCGTCCTTTGTGCGTCCGATTGGGCGCACGGCGCTCTAGGTCGTGAACTCATAAATCTGGTCGAAATGGTGTGAGCCCTCAGGCCGGCTACAGCGTCGCGAAGGACTTGAAAATGCTCGACATTTCCTGCGCCTTCGCTCCTCGTATCCGGCCAGATGACCTCACACCATTTCGACCAGATTTATGAGTTCACGACCTAACCCCTCACCCAGCGTTCTTGCGCTCCCTCAGCACCTCGTCGGTGCCCTTCACCGGCTTGCATCTGCCGGCGATGGTCGTCGAGACAACCGCGGGAGGATCGCTCGCCGGAAACGAATCCTCCAGCCCTTCCTCCAACTGCTGTTCCAGGGTTTCCGGCTCTTCGGAGCGTCCAGGCGTACGCCGGGTCATGATGTCCTCTGTGGGGCCTTCCCGTTCGGCCATGGGATCCGGCTTTCCGGGCGGCGGGGGCTTTTCAAGATCAGGCATTGGCGAACACCTTTCCGTTTCGAGCTTTATTTCATGATATGGATGATCTTGCGTGTGCCGGGGTCGACGAGGACCGTCTGTCCGTCGACGACTATGTAGCTGTATTGCGTGTCGATATCCGGTGCCTCGACAGCTTGCAGTTCGGTGGTCTCGGGAAGCACCGTGCCCACAGTGACCTGCACATCCCCCGGGAGCTCGATCGGCGCCACTTTCTCCCTCACGACATATTCGCGGATCACCGTCTCCTGCTCGGGGGCAATAATGATATCTTGCGCGAACGCGGTGCTGGCGCTGGCAACAATCAGCAGGCCCGCGGCAAGTTGGATTTTCATGGCTCACTCCGGGGTTCGAGGTTAGCAGGTAACCCCTCCAGGGCCGAAACGTTCCATCGCGCAATCAGCTCGAGCTACGCCAACCGCCCTATCGCGAAAGCTCTTGCAGTTTGGCCTCGTCGACTATGTCGGCCGGACAGCCGGGCGAGATGATGATGGCGCGGACGGCCCGCGGCGCCGGCCGCATGCGGAAATAGCGCTTCAGGCGCCAAACGTAGTGGTCGAGCGTCGTCCTCAAGACCGGCTGCTCGGGATATATGTTTCCGGCAAAGGCGTAGACGAGCTTCTGTCCGGCGGCACTTTGTGCGATGACGGACCGGTGCCAGCCCTGAGGCGAGACATCGGTGACCTCTACCTGGCAGCGATCCATTATTCCGGTTATGGGTGCGCCTGCCTCCCCCTGCCTTACCGCGAACCCCTGCGCGGTCAGAAAGGTGGCGATTTCGCCGTCATTTTCGTGCATGCCGGAACTATATGCTTCCACCGAGCCGGAAAACTTGATCGCCAGGCTGAGCCCCAGAAGCAGGGCAAACGCAAGGCTATACAGGAGCCGGTGCATTTGGCCGCATTCCACCGAAACATATGCCAAGAATCGCCGCGAGTGAGAGCCATCCGGCAAAACTCGCGCCGATCGGACCATGGATCAGCCAATAATAGTCTGGATAAAGGCCGATCAGGCCCATTCTCACGACATTGATGACAATTGCTGCGGCGCACGCCAAAACGCCGATAAAAATCGTGCCTGCCGACCAGCTCAGGTCATAAACCTTGACGAAGAGCACGGCACACAGGATCGCGATCGAGACGTTGCTGAGGGACGAACAGGCCGGCTCGAAGAACAACAGGCCCGATCCGTCGGCAAGGGGCACGGTGTTGGCGGCGCTGTCGGTGCCGACAATCTGGCTGACGAGTGCGGCGTCCACTTCCAACACGATGTTGCTCGTGGCGGCAAGCAGGAGCCGGGCCCAGAACATCGGGATGGTCATGGCCAGGAGAACGGCGCCGGCACGCGCGAAAGCGCGGGACGATTGCCGCGAGATGGAGAGATAAACGGCCAGACCCGAGATAGCCAACCAGCTCAAGGATGGAACCGGTACGAGAAAGGCCACCGACGTCAGGGCCGCCACCGCGAAATCTACGGCTCCGATGGGCTGCGGTTCGGCACGCAGCAGCATCACGATTGCGATGACGGCCGCGCTCCACACGATCACGCTAATGCCGAAAGTGTCGAAAACCGCCAGCACCAGCCCCTGTCCTTCAAGCTGGCTGGCAAGCTTTTCACCGATGCCGTTGGCAAAGCCAACGACGACGAGGGCCGCAAAGAATTGATTTCGGGAAAAAGGCCCGGCATTAATAAAGTGACGCCCCGGAAGCATTTCACTCATCACTTGCGGGCGCGGAGCGATTTCCACGCCCGCTCACGCCTTGTCTGCCCGACAAAGCCATGGCAGCACCGCGCCTACTGCTTGCCCTGGCGCCTCCGGCGACGAATCCAGAAATAGCCGCCGGCTGCGACCACGACCGGCAAGCCCACTCCGGCCACCGACCCGGGTACCGCCAAGGCTTTGGAGCCGCCCTGGCCCCAGCCGAGGCCCGGCGTATCGCCTCTATCCGGGGGCTGTGCCGCCCCGGCAGAAGACAGCGCCAACATGCAGAGCGCCCCCGTACAGACCAGCAGTTTCACCTTGAACATGGCGTCCTCCTCGTCATGTCTAAACGACTAGGATCGCACGATGACGCAGGCTCTCAAACTATGCCTTATTGGTAAGACCCACCCCCAATGAGCGGATACCACATACCCCGTGCCGGCTTCGATGGTCGATTTCGGCGGATTTCAATCGAAGTCGAAAATGTCGCCGAGGAACGATTTCTTTTTCTTACGGTAGGGCTGCTGATAGGATCGATCATGCTGGGGGGCGGCGTGGTGCTCCCTCGGCGGCTCGCGATACGACGTGGCCTCGCTGCCGGACCGATCTATGATCTTGTCAAGCTCGCCGCGATCCAACCAGACGCCCCGGCAACTCGGGCAGTAGTCTATTTCGATCCCTTGGCGCTCGCTCATCACCAGTTCGGATCCATCGATCGGACATTTCATTGTCATCTCCTCGCAGTATTCGACTGAACCTGCCCGTAGATGGAGGGCGGTCGCTCCGCGCACAAGAGGCGCCGCCTTGCGAAACGTGAAAAGCCCGCCACCAGGCGGCGGCGGGCTTCTCATATATCTGGCGCTTTACTGTACGAACAACGTCACAGTGCCATCAGCCTCGATATTGGTGGCAACCACGTTTGAGGCCTGAACCTGCTGCTTGTCGAGTTCCGCCTTCAATGCGGCATTGGCCTCGACGGCAGTCTGCAATTCGGTCACCTGCTCCTTGTTTTCGCTCAAGGCTTTCTCCAGCTCGGCTGCGTCCTCGCCGGCAGCCAGGTCGCTGACGCGGACGATCTTGACCTTCGAAGCATCGGTAATGGTGCCGATCTGCGCGGCGCTGGTCTTGGCCGAGCCGATGGCGGAGACCACATCATCGACGCTGGCGTCGGCCGAGGTACTGCCGGTGGTGCTGGTATCCGGCGTCATGGAACCTCCCGTCGTCGTTCCGCTTTCGGTGCCGGTCATGCCGGAGGCCGGTTTCGTCACATCGTCGGCCAGCGACGGAGCGACAAAACCACCAAGTGCGATCAGCGAAGCGGCGGCAAGCGTAAGGGTGCGTTTCATCTCATTACCTTTCAGTCGGGTCCCTTCCGGCCGAAAACCCACCCGCAAAGCAATGGTTCCTGAGCGAAATAAGGTCATTTCGTGAGTGCTGCCGCGCCGTCGCCACAATGCGCGAAAACTGCACCGGAACCTTCCTCGGCACGTTGCCGTTCCTGAAAGGCTCTGCCCTTTCGATAAGCGCAGGAGACAGCGATGACCGCCATTTGGCTCGGCGCCGTGCTCGTGGTTTGCGGTATCGTCTATCTGGCGATGACGACCATCTATCGCGGCCGCATGAGCGATCCGCAGTCGCCAGCCGCTGACGTCACCACACTGGAACCCGCGCGGCGCGGATTGCGTTTTTTCGGCATCAAAGCGAACTGGCCGGGTCTTTTCCTTATCGTGATCGGCGCAATCGTATTTTTGCTCGGGGCTTTGACCTATTCGCCATCCTGAGCCTGGAATATCCGGCCGAAACCAACGATCACCGGACTGTCCATGACAATGTCCACCGCACTCCAGACGCTCAATCTCTTGCTTGTTGCCCTGTTCATGGTGACGACTTTGGCGCACGCCCTGGAGATGCCAGGAAAGATGCGCCTGTCCAAAGACATCTATTTCGCCGCGCAGCGGATTTACTATCCGGGCTTTACGATCGCGGGCATCGCGGAACCTGTCGCCATGCTGACGCTCCTGGCTCAAGCTTATCTTCTACAGGAAACGCCCGTCTTCTGGCCATCGCTCGCAGCGCTGTTCGCTCTGATTGTCGCACACGCCATTTACTGGGTCGTCACCCATCCGGTGAACAAATTCTGGCTCGAAGAGGCCAATCTGAGTCGCGCTGGCCAGACCTTCTTCGAAACCGCGTCCCCCGCTACAGGGGACGGGATCGACTGGCAACAAATGCGCAGTCGATGGGAATACTCGCATGTGGCACGCGCGGTGCTCGCTGTTTTTGCTTTCCTGATCCTCGCCTTGACAAGAGTGCCTTAGCGCGCCCTAGGGCGCTGCTCGGCGACGGCATTTCGAATGCCGCTTAATCCCTCCTTAAATCGCCGTATTTACTGTCCAATCGAGCCTCTCGAAGGACGAAACCGACAGCGGACCGCATGGCCAGGAAAAGCACGACGCGCATCGAACCGACGTTCGACGGACCGGCGGAACCCCGCGGTTCGGATGGCTGGTCCGTCAGCGGGGACGATCGCGTGGTGCCGACGGCACGCAAGCAGCCGTCACGGGCAAAACGCAACCGCGAGATGCCCGAGAAGCTTGAACCCGCACGCCGGCGCGCACGAAAGAAGCCGCGCCGCGGCCTGTTTCGCGGACTGGGGCGGCTTTTCTACTGGGCTTTCGTGCTGGCGATCTGGGCCGGCATCGCGGCCGCCGGCATCGTCGTCTACTACGGTGCGCAGATGCCTTCGGCCACGACCTGGGCCATTCCCGACCGTCCGCCCAACGTCAAGATCGTTTCGGCGGACGGCCAGCTCCTGGCCAATCGCGGCATGACGGGCGGCGAGGCGGTGGGGCTGCACGAAATGTCGCCCTACATCCCGCAGGCGGTGATGGCCATCGAGGACCGGCGCTTCTATTCGCATTTCGGCATCGACCCGATCGGCCTGGCACGCGCCATGCTCGAGAACCTGACCAGCGGCCGTTTTTCGCAAGGCGGCTCGACGCTGACGCAGCAGCTCGCCAAGAACCTGTTCCTCAAGCCGGAGCGCACCATCGAACGCAAGGTGCAGGAAGTGCTGCTGGCGCTGTGGCTGGAACAGAAGCACACCAAGGACCAGATCCTCGAAATGTACCTCAACCGGGTTTATTTCGGTTCCGGTTCCTATGGAGTGGACGCCGCGGCGCGGCGCTATTTCGGCAAGTCCTCGCGTGACGTGACGCTGTCGGAAGCGGCCCTTCTCGCCGGTCTCCTCAAGGCGCCGTCGCGGCTGTCGCCGGCGCGCGATCCCAAGGCCGCCGAAGCACGAGCGCAACTGGTGCTGGCTGCCATGCGTCAGGAAAAGATGATCGGCGACGACGAACTGAAAACGGCGATGAGCGCACCGGCAACGCGTGCCGCAGCCTATTGGACCGGCTCCGAACATTACGCGGCCGACCGCATCATGGAGGAACTGCCGGCCCTGATCGGCGACGTGCGCGGCGATATCATCGTCGACGCCACCATCGATCTGACCCTGCAGGAGCTTGCCGAAGCTTCCATCCGGCGCCTGGTCGACGCCAACGGAAAAAAGCTGAACGTCAGCCAGGGCGCGCTGGTGTCGATCGACAATTCCGGCGCGGTGCGCGCCATGGTCGGCGGTTACGACTACGCCAACAGCCAGTTCGACCGGGCTTCGGAAGCGCGGCGCCAGCCCGGTTCGGCGTTCAAGCCGTTCGTCTATCTGGCAGCCCTCGAACAAGGGCGGACCCCCGACAGCGTGCGCAACGATGCGCCGGTGCGGATCGGCAAATGGACGCCGGAAAACTACAACGGCAAATATTATGGCCGCGTCACGCTGGCCACGGCTCTGGCGAAATCGCTGAACTCGGTCGCGGCCCAGCTCACCATGGAGGTAGGGCCGGATGCCGTCATCGAGGTGGCGCATCGCATGGGCATCGATTCGCCGCTGCAGGCCAATACGTCGATCGCGCTCGGCACGTCGGAAGTCACGCCGCTCGAACTGGCGGCAGCCTATGTGCCGTTCGCCAATGGTGGCTACCGGCCCGAAATCCACTTCGTCCAGCGGGTGACGACGACCGCCGGCGAAGTGCTCTATGAGAATGCCGGCAATGCCGCGCCGCGCGTCATCCGTCCCGAAGTCGTAGGCATGATGAACGCGATGATGACCGGCACAGTCGAAACCGGCACGGCGCGCAAGGCGGCGTTTGCCTGGCCTGCCGCCGGCAAGACCGGCACCAGTCAGAATTCGCGTGACGCCTGGTTCGTCGGCTATACGGCCAATCTGACCACCGGCGTCTGGTTCGGCAATGATAATGGCAAGCCGATGAAGAACGTTACTGGCGGCGTGTTGCCGGCCCAGGCCTGGCATGAGTTCATGGTCGCGGCGCATGAGGGCGTTCCGGTCGCGCCGCTGCCCGGCACCTGGAAATCCACCCCTGCGGCCGAACCATTCGAGCCGGAGGCCGTGCCGATGGCCGACGGCGAACTGCCGCCGCCTGCCATCGACGAAGCGCGCTCGGATGTGCCTGTCGAGCAATCCGGCGGTTTTCTGCCCGCACCCCAGGAGCAGCCGACGGCATCCATCGGACGGCCGGTGCCGCCGGCCGATGTCGGCGGCCCAACCATGACGCGAGCCACCTCCATCCTCGACGTGATCATGGGCAACTGACGCGCCGCTGCGGCTACGCGCCCCTCGCCAGCGCACCGCCCATCCGCTACATACGGCAGTGGAGATCGAATCATGGCTGCCAAAGACACGCGGAAGACCATCGTCCTGACCGGCGCCAGCCGGGGAATCGGCCATGCAACCGTCAAGCGGTTTTCGACCGAGGGGTGGCGCGTCATCACCTGTTCGCGCCAGGCCTTCGCGGAAAATTGCCCATGGCCGGCCGGTCCCGAAGACCATATCAAGGTCGATCTGGCCGATCAGGAGGACGTCGGCGTCGCGGTCGCCGAAATTCGCCATCGCCTCGAAGCCAATGGCGGCCAGCTTCATGCGCTGGTCAACAATGCAGGCATCTCGCCCAAGCTGCCGACCGGCGCGCGGATGAATTCAATCGACACGCCAATGCATGTCTGGCGCGATGTCTTCCAGGTGAATTTCTTCGCGCCGATCATGCTGGCGCGCGGCCTGTTCAAGGAGTTGGCGGCGGGGCAAGGCTCGATCGTCAACGTCACCTCGATTGCCGGGACCCGCGTCCACCCGTTCGCCGGCACCTCCTATGCGACGTCGAAGGCGGCGCTCGGCTCGCTGACCCGCGAGATGGCGCATGACTTCGGGCCGCATGGCATCCGCGTCAACGCGATCGCGCCGGGAGAGATCGAGACCGCGATCCTGTCGCCCGGAACCGAGAAAATGGCGGAAACACTACCGCTGCGGCGGCTGGGGGCAACCTCGGAAGTGGCCGACATCATCTTCTTCCTGTGCTCCAACCAGGCGTCCTATGTGACCGGCTCGGAAATCCACATAAATGGCGGCCAGCACGTCTGAGAGCCGCGGACATCCGATCCGGAGGGTGAATTGCGCGATTAGCCCTCATTCGCCCTTGAGAATGCCTTCGATGTCGACGATCGCGTGGTTGGTCAGCGTTTTCGTCACCTCTGCGACGATGCGATCACTGACCTCCTTGTGGAGCTTCTTGCGCAGTTCCCCAAGCACGATCGGCGGCGCGACCAGAACGATTTCCTCGAAATCGCCGCGATGCGCCATTTTGTACAGGCGCTCGGCGATTTCGTCGGCGAAGCGCTCCTTGGCCACCCGGTGCCAGTCTGTTTCACCGACGGCGCTGCGATGGGCGCTGGGGCCGTCATTGAACCGCCCGGGGCGGTCCGTGCCCTGGTCCCGTGTCGGCGGGTTTTCCTCGCGGACCTCGCGAACCACGTCCAGATCGGTGTGAAGCGCATCGCCCCGGTTTTTCAGGAACAACGCCTTCTCGCCGTCGGCAACCAACACCCATGTTCCGTGCTTCAATTTGACGTTCGACATGCTGCACTCCCTTGGCGCCGTCGTTGAACCTATGAATCATGCCTTGAAAATCCATTCCGGATCTTCGAGCTGACGCGTTGCCAACGCAGGCGTGCGGTGCTTGTTCCGACGTGCTGCAAAGCCGGAGCGGCAATTGGCCAGGATTATTTTTCTGCCGGAGGCGAATGTCGGGGAAAAGCGATTGCGTCGCAGTTTTGGGCGCGCGAGTGGGTTTCTTCTGCGCCTCTGCGCAACAAGTTACAAATTGCGGGCAGTTCAAGGAACATGTCCGCCATGTCGCAGCCAGCCGCCAAGCTCAACGCCTTTCCCGTCTTCATGCGGGTCGAGGGCGAAGCCGTGGTCATTGTCGGCGGCGGCGCTGAAGCGCTCGCCAAAGCGCGGCTTCTCGGACAATCGAGGGGCCGGCTGGTGATCGTTTCCGAACATCCGGAGCCGGAAACAGCCGCGTGGATCGCCGCCAACGGTGCAGCGCACATTGTCGCCGCCTATGACGCCGCCCAACTTGAAGGCGCCGTCCTGGTTTTTGCCGCCAGTGGCGACGAGGAACTCGATCGCCGCATCAGCGAGGACGCCCGCCGGCTCGGTATTCCCGTCAATGCGGTCGACAGGCCCGAACTTTGCGACTTCTTCACCCCGGCAATCGTCAACCGGGCGCCGGTCTGCGTGGCGATCGGCTCGGAAGGCGCCGGGCCGGTTCTTTCCCAGATGATCCGCGCCAGGATCGACAGCATGCTGGCGCCATCGCTCGGCCATTTGGCGACGCTTGCAGCATCGTTTCGCGATGCCGTCGAGCGGCTTTTGCCGAAAGGCAGCGCGCGCCGACATTTCTGGCATGAATTCTTCGAAGGCGCGCCGGCGCGCGAGATGGAGATCGGCCATATTTCCGAAGCGCGCGAAGCGGCGGCGGAACTTCTGTTGCGCCGGAGCGCGGCGAACGGTCATGTCGCGCTGGTCGGGGCGGGACCGGGCGCCGAAGACTTGCTGACGCTGCGCGCCCAGCGCCTGCTGATGAACGCCGACGCGATCGTTTATGACGCGCTGGTGCCGGAAGAAGTGGTCGCCATGGGCCGTCGCGATGCCGAGCGCCTGCCGGTTGGCAAGCGCAAGGGCTGCCACTCCAAGTCGCAGGCCGAGATCAATGAGCTTCTGATCGGGCTCGGCCGTGAGGGCAAGCGCGTGGTGCGGCTGAAGTCCGGCGATCCGCTGGTGTTCGGCCGGGCGGGCGAAGAAATGCAGGCGCTGCGCGATGCGGGTATTTCCTACGAGGTGGTGCCCGGCGTGACTGCCGCCTTCGCCGCCGCCGCCGACTTCGAATTGCCGCTGACGCTGCGCGGCGTGACCTCTTCCATGGTGTTCACCACCGGCCATGACCTCAAGGGCGGGTCTCTGCCGGATTGGGCGAAACTCGCCATATCGGGCGCCACTGTCGCCGTCTATATGGGCCGCTCGGTCGCCGCCGATGTCGCCGGCCGGCTGATCGAGGCCGGGCTGTCGCCCGACACCGCCGTCGCGGTGGTCGAGAATGCCAGCCTGTCCAGCCGCCGGAAATTCCACGGCACGTTGGCCGATCTGCCCTCGCTGGAAAACCGCACCGAGCTCACTGGACCGGTCATGACCATTATCGGCGACGCCGTCGCCGGTGCCCGTTTCGAAACCTCGCAACCGCTTGCCGCGCGCACCCGTACACGCGTCGCCCCCGCAACAGAGGAAGCGCTGCAATGAAAGTGCTCACCGCCAATCGCCTGACAGATGGTGAAGCCGTGTGGTACAGCGCCACCCATGAATGGGTGGAGCGGCTCGACGGTGCCGAGATCGCCCGCGACAGAGCCGCCGTCGAACGGCTCGAAACGATCGGCAACGCCGCCCTTTCCGCCAACCTGGTGGTCGACGTCAATCTGATCGACGTCGAACTGGCCGGCGACAGGATCCGCCCCATCCGGCTGCGTGAACAGATTCGCGCCGCCGGCCCGACAAACCGCAACGAGCATGGCAAGCAGGCCCGCCCGGATTTTTCCCGCGCGGCATGAGAAACCGCCCTACCCTGCCTTGAGAGAGACCAGGACTATGTACCGTTACGATGAGTTCGATCATGATTTCGTCCACGCCCGCGTCGCCGAGTTCAGCGACCAGGTGGAGCGACGGCTGGCCGGTGAGATCACCGAAGACCAGTTCCGGCCGCTCAGGCTGATGAACGGCGTCTATCTCCAGCTCCACGCCTATATGCTGCGCGTCGCCATCCCTTACGGAACGCTGAATTCGCGCCAGTTGCGCATGCTTGCCCATATCGCCCGCAAATACGACAAGGGCTACGGACATTTCACCACGCGCCAGAATATCCAGTACAATTGGCCGGCACTTTCCGACGTTCCGGCGATCCTCGCCGATCTGGCCAGCGTCGAGATGCATGCGATCCAGACCTCGGGCAACTGCATCCGCAATGTGACCGCCGACCATTTCGCCGCCGCGGCCGCCGACGAGGTTGCCGATCCGCGCCCCTATGCCGAGATCCTGCGGCAATGGTCGTCGGTGCATCCGGAATTCTCCTATCTTCCGCGCAAGTTCAAGATCGCCGTGACGGGTGCCGAACGCGACCGTGCCGCGATAAAGACGCATGACATCGGCCTGCATCTGAAGAGGAACCAGGCGGGCGAGCTGGGCTTTGCCGTCTATGTCGGCGGCGGTCAGGGCCGCACGCCCATGGTGGGCAAGAAAATCCGCGACTTCCTGCCGGAAGCCGATCTGCTGTCCTATGCCACGGCGATCCTGCGCGTTTACAATCTCCACGGCCGTCGCGACAACAAGTTCAAGGCGCGCATCAAGATTTTGGTGCATGAAACCGGCGTCGAGGAACTGACACGCCAGGTCGAGGCGGAATGGGAGGCGCTGAAGGACAGCCAACTCAAGCTGCCGGAGGCCGACGTGCGCGCCATCCAGGCTTATTTCGCGCCGCCGGCACTGGCCGCCCGCCCCGAAGGCGACGAGGCGGTCCGGCTCGCGCGCCTCGACAGCCGCAGTTTCGGCGAATGGCTCGACCAGAACGTGATCACCCACAAGCATCCCGACTATGCGGCGGTGACCATTTCCCTCAAGGGCATCGGTGAAACGCCTGGCGACGCCACGGATTCGCAGATGGAAGCCGTTGCCGACATTGCCGAGAAATATTCCCATGACGAGCTGCGCGTGTCGCACGAGCAGAATCTCGTCCTGCCTCATGTGGCGCGCGCCGATCTCAAGGCGGTCTATGACGCGCTGGTCGAGGTCGAGCTGGCAACCGCGAATGCCGGCTTGATCAGCGACATCATCGCCTGCCCTGGACTGGACTATTGCGCGCTCGCCAATGCGCGCTCCATACCGGTCGCCCAGCAGATTTCGAACCGCTTCGCTTCGCTCGAGCGCCAGCGCGACATCGGCGAACTCAAGCTGAAGATTTCCGGCTGCATCAATGCCTGCGGCCATCATCATGTCGGCCATATCGGCATTCTGGGCGTTGAGAAAAAGGGCGCGGAACTCTATCAGGTGACGCTTGGCGGCTCGGCGGACGAAAACACCTCGATCGGTGAAATCGTCGGGCGTGGCTTCGGTCCGGACGAGATCGTCGACGCCATCGAAACCGTGGTCGAAACCTATCTCGGCATCCGCCTCGATCGCTCGGAAAAGTTCATCGACGCCTATCGCCGTGTGGGCGCCGCGCCGTTCAAGGAGGCGCTCTATGGCCGCGAAGTCAAGGCCGCCTGAGCCGGAAGACGGCACGGAGGCCGAGGCCGCGGCCCTCGAGTGGCGCTATGGCGAACTGCCGCCGGGCGAGATCATCTGGCATGCCGTCGCCGAACATTTCGCCGGCCATATCGCCGCCGTGTCGTCCTTCGGGGCCGATTCGGCGGTGCTCCTGCATATGATCGCGGAGGTAGACCGCAGCTTGCCGATCGTCTTCCTCGATACGGGCAAGCATTTCGGCGAGACACTGGATTACCGCGATGCATTGGTTGCCGATCTCGGGCTGACGAACGTGCGCATCGTCACTCCGAAGCAAGACGAACTCGACCGTCTCGATCCGGATGGCAAGCTGCACCTCACCGATGTCGATGGCTGCTGTGCCATCCGCAAGGTCGAACCGATGGCACGAGGCGTGGCGCCGTTCCGCGCCTGGTTCACCGGCCGCAAGCGGTTCCAGGCGGCTACGCGCCAGGCATTGGCGGTGTTCGAAGCGGTCGGCCCGCGTATCCGCATCAATCCGCTGGCGCGCTGGACCACAGCCGATCTGGCGGACTATATGCGCGCCAACAAGCTCCGCGAAAATCCGCTCGTCGCCTATGGATATCTGTCGATCGGCTGCTTTCCCTGCACGCAGATCGTCAAGCCGGGCGAAGATGCCCGCAGCGGCCGCTGGGTCGGGCAAGCCAAGACCGAATGCGGCATCCATCTCGACGGGCTTGGCCAGTCGCTGAACAACCAGCCGGTTTAGGAACAAGGCATGTCTGAGACGCCAGCGCAAACGCGCCTGTGGACCCCGCAAGGCTTTCGCGAGGACGAATGGGCCCATGCCGAAAGCGCCGAAGCGCTGGCCGGCAACGGTCGCTTCATCCTGCCGCTTCAGGCCTTTCTGGAGCTTGACCCGACCGAACGCGAGCTGGCGCGGGAACGCCTGGGCGTGCTGCTGATGCCGGGTGACGCGGTCGAGAAGATCGCCGATCTCCTCGATTCCCTGTCGCTGGTGGCGCTGGCATTTCCGGCCTTCAACGATGGGCGCAGCTTTTCCAAGGCCGAATTGCTGCGCAGCCGCTACAATTTCGAAGGACGGCTGCGCGCCACCGGCCAGGTGCTGGTCGACCAGCTTCCGCATATGCTCAGGGTTGGCTTCGACGAATTCGAAGTGTCGCATCCCACCCTGATCGCCCGTCTCGAAGAGGGCCGCATCGGCGGGTTGCCGCTGCACTATCAGCCGGCGGCCAAAAACGCCGCCGAGGGCGAAAAATATTCGTGGCGGCGCCGGCCCACGGCCTGATCGCCGCAACTTTTCTTTTCGGACCGGGGTCACTACGGTCAGCCTTACCTTGCAAGGAGGCCGACATGTTTCGATGGGGTGTTCTCTCCACGGCAAAAATTGCGCGCGAGCATGTCTTGCCGGCGATCGCCGATACCGATAACGGCGTCGTGTCGGCGATCGCCAGCCGAGATGCCGGCAGGGCGCGGGCCCTTGCCGATCGTTTCGGCGCGCCGCATGCCCTCGGCTCCTACGAGGAACTTCTCGCCTGCGATGCAGTCGACGGCGTCTATATTCCGCTGCCGACATCACAGCATGTCGAATGGGCGGCAAAGGCAGCGGAAGCGGGCAAGCATGTGCTGGTCGAAAAGCCGCTGGCGCTCGACGCCGATGACATCCTGCCGCTCATTGAAATACGCGACCGTCGCAAGGTGCTCATCTGCGAAGCGTTCATGGTGATCTATCACCCGCAATGGATCAAGGTGCGCGAGCTGATCGCCGGCGGCGCCATCGGAAGGCTGCGCCATATCCAGGGGGCCTTCTCATATTACAATGTCGACCCCTCAAACATGCGCAACAATATCGCGCTCGGCGGCGGCGCCCTGCCCGATATCGGCGTCTATCCGATTGTCACGGCGCGTTTTGCCACCGGCGGGGAACCCGCCCGTGTCCAGGCGACGATCGAACGCGACGGCACATTCGGCACGGACAACTATTCGTCGGTGCGAGTCGATTTCGGTGACTTCGAACTGTCCTTTTACCTGTCGACGCAGATGGCGGCGCGACAGTCGATGGTGTTCCACGGCGAGGAAGGCTTCATCGAAGTCGCTTCGCCATTCAATGCCGGCCTCTACGACCATCATCGCATCGAGCTGCACAACCAGAAGCATACCGCGGCGCAGATATTCCGCTTCCCCGGAGCGCAGCAGTACCGCCTTCAGCTCGAGGCGTTCGCACGCGCGGCGAACGGCGGCGGGGACACCGTATTCACGCTCGAAAATTCCGTGCTGAACCAGAAGGTGATTGACGCGATCTTTCGTGCCGGCGAGCATATGGGCTGGGAGCCGGTCGGGTAGAAAGCGTACCATTTTGGCGTGTGGGAAGGCGGCAAGGGCGTCTCGCGCGCCGTTTTCCGGCCGGGCGCATCGTAGCCAGACCGCTTGCGCCCTGTGAAGCCTGTTCTTATATACGCCCCATGATCGCCGGAACTGCTGGAATCTCGGCAGCGCTGCGTCAAATTTGTTGTGAACAGGGGCTGCCACCGGAACGCCTCAGGGGTCCTGGCGGCCTGCTTAGCGGAGAGTAGAAAGATGGCTAAAGTAATCGGTATAGATTTGGGGACGACCAATTCCTGCGTCGCCGTCATGGATGGCAAGGACGCGAAGGTCATCGAGAATGCGGAAGGCGCGCGCACGACCCCTTCCATTGTCGCATTTACCGATAGCGACGAACGGCTCGTCGGCCAGCCGGCCAAGCGCCAGGCGGTGACGAACCCCGAGAACACGATTTTTGCGGTGAAGCGCCTGATCGGCCGCCGCTATGACGACCCGGTGACGGAGAAGGACAAGAAGCTCGTCCCCTATCACATCGTCAAGGGCGACAATGGCGACGCGTGGGTGGAAGCCGGCGGCAAGAAGCAGTCGCCCAGTCAGATCTCGGCCATGATCCTGCAGAAGATGAAGGAAACGGCCGAAGCCTATCTCGGCGAAAAGGTCGAGAAGGCCGTCATCACCGTTCCCGCCTACTTCAACGACGCCCAGCGCCAGGCCACCAAGGACGCCGGCAAGATTGCCGGCCTTGAAGTGCTGCGCATCATCAACGAGCCGACGGCTGCTGCGCTCGCCTATGGCCTCGACAAGCGCGAAGGCAAGACCATCGCCGTCTATGACCTTGGCGGCGGCACGTTCGACATTTCGGTGCTCGAGATCGGCGACGGCGTCTTCGAGGTCAAGTCGACCAATGGCGACACCTTCCTCGGCGGCGAGGACTTCGACATGCGGCTGGTCGAATATCTGGCCAGCGAATTCAAGAAGGAACAGGGCATCGACCTGAAGAACGACAAGCTCGCGCTTCAGCGTCTCAAGGAAGCCGCCGAAAAGGCCAAGATCGAGCTTTCCTCGGCCGCGCAGACCGAGATCAACCTGCCCTTCATCACCGCCGACGCGTCCGGTCCCAAGCATCTGACGATGAAGCTGACGCGCGCCAAGTTCGAGAGCCTCGTGGAGGACCTCGTGCAGCGCACCATCGACCCCTGCAAGGCGGCGCTGAAGGATGCCGGCCTGAAGGCGGGCGAGATCGACGAGGTGGTCCTGGTCGGCGGCATGACCCGCATGCCCAAGATCCAGGAGATCGTGAAGCAGTTCTTCGGCAAGGACCCGCATAAGGGCGTCAACCCCGATGAAGTCGTGGCCATGGGGGCCGCCATTCAGGCCGGCGTGTTGCAGGGCGACGTCAAGGACGTGCTGCTTCTCGACGTGACGCCGCTGTCGCTCGGCATCGAGACGCTGGGCGGCGTGTTCACGCGCCTGATCGAACGCAACACCACTATCCCGACCAAGAAGAGCCAGGTCTTCTCGACGGCCGAGGACAGTCAGTCCGCCGTGACGATCCGCGTCTTCCAGGGCGAGCGTGAAATGGCGGCCGACAACAAGATGCTCGGCCAGTTCGATCTCGTCGGCATTCCGCCGGCACCGCGCGGCGTGCCGCAGATCGAGGTCACCTTCGACATCGACGCGAACGGCATCGTCAACGTCTCGGCCAAGGACAAGGGCACCGGCAAGGAGCACCAGATCCGCATCCAGGCATCGGGCGGCCTCTCGGACGCCGACATCGAGAAGATGGTGAAGGATGCCGAGGCCAATGCCGAGGCCGACAAGCAGCGCCGAGCGCTGGTCGAGGCCCGCAACCAGGCCGAGGCTCTGGCTCATTCGTCGGAGAAGTCGCTCAGCGAATATGGCGACAAGGTCTCGGAAGCCGATCGCACCGCGATCTCCGAGGCGATCGCCGCGCTGAAGACGGCCGCCGAAGGCGACGATGTCGAGGCGATCAACGCCAGAAGCCAGACGCTCGCCGAAGTCTCGATGAAGCTTGGCCAGGCCATGTACGAGGCTTCCCAGAAGGAAGCCGCCGAAAAGGATGCGGCAGCCGATGCCGTCCATGATTCGGATGTGGTCGACGCCGACTTCGAAGAGATCGACGAAGACGACGACAAGAAGAAGTCCGCCTGACAGGCGTGATACGAACCAGAAAGACCCGGCGCGGATTGCCGGGTCTTTTTGCAATTGCATCGAAAAAAGTTGGGTGCGAAGCACCGCAACTCTGGTATCGGCAGGCGCGGCTTACTAAATCCGATGCCAGCTACCGTAAATGACGGACGAGATGCGCCAAGACATTGGAATCCGGACAGCGGGACAAGATGAAGGCTGATTTCTACGAAACGCTAGGCGTCCACAAAGGCGCCAGCGAGAAGGAGCTCAAAGCTGCCTTCCGCAAGCTTGCCATGCAGTTTCACCCCGACCGCAACCCCGGGGATGCCGCCTGCGAACATCGCTTCAAGGAAATCGGCGAAGCCTACGAGACGCTGAAGGACCCGCAAAAGCGCGCGGCCTATGACCGCTTCGGCCATGCCGCGTTTGAAAACGGCGGCATGAACGGCGGCGGACAGGGATTCGGCGCCGGCGGGTTCTCCGATATTTTCGAGGACATTTTCGGCGAGATGATGGGCGGCCGGCAGCGCCGTTCCTCGGGCGGGCGCGAGCGCGGCGCCGATCTGCGCTACAATATGGAAATCACACTCGAAGAGGCCTTTTCCGGCAAGACCGCGCAAATCCATGTTCCGGCCTCGATCTCCTGCACCGAATGCTCGGGCTCCGGAGCCAAGCCGGGTACCCAGCCCACCGCCTGCTCGATGTGCTCGGGCTCCGGCCGGGTTCGCGCCTCCCAGGGCTTCTTCTCCATCGAACGCACCTGTCCGCAATGCCAGGGTCGCGGCCAGACCATCAAGGATCCATGCCAGAAATGCGCCGGCCAGGGCCGCGTGGTCGAGGAACGGTCGTTGTCGGTCAACATCCCGGCAGGAATAGAGGACGGTACCCGTATCAGGCTCGCCAATGAAGGCGAGGCCGGCCTGCGGGGCGGACCGCCCGGCGATCTCTATATCTTCTTGTCTGTCAAGCCGCACGAATTCTTCCAGCGCGACGGCGCCGACCTCTACTGCAAAGTGCCGATCTCGATGACCACTGCGGCACTTGGCGGTTCCTTCGAGGTAGCGACGCTCGACGGCACGCAGACCCGGGTGAAAGTGCCCGAAGGCACGCAGAACGGCCGGCAGTTCCGCCTCAAGGGCAAGGGCATGCCGGTATTGCGCCAGCCAAATGTCGGCGACCTCTATATCCAGACCGCCGTCGAGACGCCGCAGAACCTGACCAAGCGCCAGCGTGAACTGCTTGAGGAATTCGAGCAGCTTTCGTCCAAGGACAACAGCCCGCAATCCAGTGGTTTCTTTGCCCGGATGAAGGACTTCTTCGAATCCTTCAGCGAGTAGGACCGGCGCGGCCTGCCGGTTTTTCATGTTGACGCCATGTTTTACCTTGCGTCACCGGCGACAGGGCGTATGTATTCCGGCGGGGCGAGAGCGCAGGAGAGTAACTGTCGATGGCACGTGGTTCCGGTTTGCGAAAGTCGCTGGCGACGAAGTTCGATGACGAACTGCGCTTCTTCAAGGGCTGGATGGACAAGCCCAAGGCGGTAGGCTCCATCATTCCGACCAGTTCGATCACTGCGCGCCGCATGGCCTCCATCATCGACGTCAAATCGCAACTTCCAGTGCTGGAACTTGGGCCCGGCACCGGTGTGGTCACCCGCGCGATCCTGCAGCGAGGGGTCAAGCCGCAGAACGTCTACGCCGTCGAATATTCCGCCGAGTTTGCCGATCATGTCCGGCGGACCCAGCCGGGCGTCAATGTCATCGAAGGCGACGCCTTCGATCTTGGCACGACGCTTGGCGACAAAGCCGGACTGACCTTCGACTGCGCGATCTCGGCGGTGCCGCTTCTAAACTTCCCGATGATCCGGCGCGTTGCCTATATCAACGACCTGCTGGATCGGTTGCCGCCTGGCCGGCCGGTCATACAGATCACCTACGGGCCGCTGTCGCCGGTTCCGGCGCGCGGCGGCGAATACACGGTCGAGCATTTCGACTTCGTCATTCGCAACATCCCGCCAGCCCAGCTCTGGCTCTACCGCCGCGTCGCCAATAGTTGATCATTCCCGTCCTGACATTTGCATCGGCGGCCCGTTCGCCTATACCCGGCGGGCAGGAGGCATGCCAATGACAGCCAGGATTCTCGTTTTTGCCGGCTCGATCCGCACCGGCGCATTCAGCATCAGGACGGCCGATGCGGCGACCAAGGAACTTGCTCTGCAAGGCGCCGAGGTCACCCGCATATCGCTGGCCGACTATCCATTGCCGATCATGGACGAGGATCTCGAAAAGGAACGCGGTGTTCCTGAAAATGCCTTGAAGCTCGCCCGCCAGATCGCCGCGCATGACGGCTTCCTGATTGCCAGCCCGGAATATAATTCGTCGATTCCGCCATTGCTCAAGAACGCGATCGACTGGGTAAGCCGCGTGCGCAAGGACAATGATCGTCCTTTCAAGCCCTATTCCGGCAAGGTCGCTGCGCTCTGCTCGTCTTCCGACGGCAATTTCGCCGGCATTCGGGGGCTTTATCATCTGCGCTCGGTGCTGATGAATTGCCAGGTCGAGGTGATCACGCCACAGTGTTCCGTCGCGCGCGCCAGCGATGCCTTCGACGAGAACGGCGACTTTCGCGAAGAGCGGTTGCGCCGTGCAATGGAGAATGTGGCGAGGACGCTGATCGAGCGCGCTCGCATGCTTTCCACGAGGGTCGACCCATGATGCCCGCCATTCGCGATCGTCTGATCGTCGGCCTTGATGTGCCGACGCTGAAGGAAGCCCAGGCGATGGTCCGCGATCTGGAGGGCACCGTATCCTTCTACAAGATCGGCTACCAGCTTGCCTTTGCCGGCGGGCTCGATTTCGCCCGCGAACTGGCGAGCGGTGGTACCAAGGTCTTCCTCGACATGAAACTGCTCGACATCGACAATACGGTGGCAAAAGGCGTGGAAAACATCGTCCGCATGGGCGTGTCCATGCTGACCCTTCATGCCTATCCTAAGGCGATGCGGGCAGCAGTCGAGGCGGCGAGAGGAAGCGATCTCTGCCTGCTGGGCGTAACGGTGCTGACTTCGATGGACGCGCAGGACCTGAAAGAGGCCGGCTATGAATGCGATCCGCGCAGCCTGGTGCTGCGCCGCGCCGAACAGGCCCGCCAGGCCGGCATGGGCGGCATCGTCTGCTCGGCCGCCGAGGCGAGCGCCGTGCGCAAAATCGTCGGACCCGATCTGGCGGTGGTGACGCCGGGCATCCGCCCCGCCGGTGCCGATCATGGCGACCAGAAACGCGTGGTGACGCCGGCGCAGGCGATGCGCGATGGGTCGAGCCATCTGGTCGTCGCCCGCCCGATCGTCGGAGCGGTTGACAGGAAGGCTGCGGCGCGCGCAATTCTCGACGAAATGGCTGCAGGCTGACAGGAGGACACGATGGCTAAGGGCTACTGGATAGCGCATGTCGATATACGCGATCCCGAGCGCTACAAGGACTATGTTTCGACCGCCCGTCCGGCTTTCGAGAAATATGGCGCGAAGTTTCTGGCGCGTGGCGGCGCGTGCGAAGCCGTCGAGGGCAAGGGACGGGCACGCAACGTCATCATCGAGTTCCCGTCATTCCAGGCGGCCAAGGATTGCTATGAGTCTCCCGATTATCAGGCAGCCAAAGCCATTCGCATTACCGTGGCGGATGGCGAGATCACGCTGATGGAAGGCGCCGAGTAAGCGCTCGGCACCGGGCGGCCACATGTGAGACAGGACACCGGCTGAAGGCTATTCGCCGAATGCGCAACCATTCGGTGAAAAACATGTTGTTTTAGCTATATTCGACTATTGTCGCGTATTGCAACGCAACAGAACATTGTTAGCCTGCGCACGATGAATGACCGGTTTGTTACCTGCCGCTGCCGGCCGCGGTTCCGGAAACGCCGATGTACTATCAACTCTATGAACTGAACCATGCGGCCCTTCAGCCGGCGCGCGCCTATGCCGACGCGGTGAAGATGCTGTATTCGAACCCGCTCAATCCGCTGTCTTATACGCGCTGGGGCCGCTCGGTGGCGGCGACAGCCGAGCTGTTTGAGCGGACGACCCGCCGCTATGGCAAGCCGCAGTTCGAGCTGCCTGAAACGCTGATCGACGGACAGCCGGTTCCGGTGACGGAAAAGACGGTCTGGTCGCGCCCCTTCTGCAACCTGCTGCATTTCGAACGCGCCGTTCCCGCCTCACGCCATTCCGACCCGAAGCTTTTGATCGTCGCGCCGATGTCAGGGCATTATGCGACGCTGCTGCGCGGCACGGTCGAGGCGATGCTGCCCCATGCCGACGTCTACATAACCGACTGGGCCGACGCCCGCATGGTGCCGGTCTCGGAAGGCAGGTTCGATCTCGACGACTATATCGACTACATCATCGACATGCTCCACGCCCTCGGTCCCGACACCCACGTCATGGCCGTCTGCCAGCCGTCTGTGCCCGTGCTTGCGGCCGCAGCCATCATGGAAGCGCGTGGCGACCGGTTTGCGCCGGCAAGCATGACCCTGATGGGCGGACCTATCGACACACGCCGCAACCCCACCGCGGTCAATCTTCTTGCCGAGGAAAAGGGGATCGACTGGTTTCGTGAGAATGTGATCATGCCCGCCCCCTGGCCGGCGCCCGGCTTCACCCGCAGCGTCTATCCGGGCTTCCTGCAATTGTCCGGCTTCATGAGCATGAACCTCGACCGGCACATCATCGCCCACCGGGAGTTCTTCATGCATCTGGTGAAGAATGATGGCGACGGCGCCGACAAGCACCGCGAATTCTACGACGAATATCTGGCGGTGATGGACCTGACGGCCGAGTTCTACCTCCAAACCGTCGAAACGGTGTTCATCCGCCACTCGTTGCCAAGGGGCGAGATGACGCATCGCGGCGTGCCGGTAGATCCGGCCGCCATCACCAATGTGGCGCTGCTGACGATCGAAGGCGAAAACGACGACATTTCCGGCCTTGGCCAGACGCAGGCCGCTCACGATCTCTGCGTGAACATCCCCGCCGCGCGGCGCGCTCATTACGTGCAGCCTGCCGTCGGCCATTACGGAGTGTTCAACGGCTCACGCTTCCGCGCCGAGATCGTGCCGCGCATCCTCGGCTTCATCGCGCAAAGGCGCAAGGAGGATCGGCGGCCGCGGAAACTGCAACTCGTGCGCTCCACCGGCACCGACTAGAGCACGTCCTGTGATCGATGAATCGATTGTGATGTGACGGCGTGATGTTGTTCTGATTCAACCTCCACTTTCACGGAGTTGGATGATGGGAAGAGCATTGAGCATGGATCTTCGGTCACGGGTCTTGAAGGCTTCGGACGAAGGTTTGTCGGCGCGGCAAGCTGCGGCACGGTTCGGAGTGGGAGTATCGAGCGCGATCCGCTGGATTGCGCGGGCGAAGATCGGCGAGTTGGCGCCGCGTCCGCAGGGTCGTCGCCGCGCTTCCAGCCTTGATGCGCATGACGCCTTCATCGTCGGGCTGATCGAAGAGCGCAAGGACATCACGCTGAACGAGATGGTGGAACGGCTGGTCGCCGAGCAGTCGGTGCGGATCAGCCGCAGCGCCTTGAGCGCCTGGCTTCGCGGTCGCGGTTGGACTTTCAAAAAAAGTCCGCACATGCACTGGAGCAGGACCGCCCCGACATCCTGAAGCGGAGGCAAGCCTGGTTCGACGGCCAACTCGATCTCGATCCCGCGAAGCTGGTCTTCATCGACGAGACCGGACTGTCGACCAAGATGGCCCGACTTCGGGGACGTGCGCCACGCGGCGAGCGCTGCCGGGCGGGCGTGCCGCATGGCCATTGGAAGACCACCACCTTTACCGGCGCGCTGCGGCTGACGGGCATGACCGCCCCGTTCGTCTACGACGGCGCCATGAACGGGCAATGTCTTCCTGGCATATGTCGAACAGGTGCTGGCCCCGACCCTGTCGGAGGGCGACATCGTCGTGATGGACAACTTACCCGCCCACAGGGCCGCCGGCGTTCGCGCCGCAATCGCGGCGGCAGGCGCGAGCCTGCTTTACCTGCCGCCCTACAGTCCCGACTTCAATCCGTGTATGGATGGCTCCTGCGGGTCAAGGTGTCGGATCGGGTTTGGTGAACCGGTCGGCTGCGGCCATGTATACGGCGTCTGAATGTGCAACGAGGTCGTTGCGCGCCCTGATGAATATCCG
>NZ_JBLLVA010000014.1:0-120459 GCF_047739745.1 Borborobacter xinjiangensis
ACTTCCCCCTCACCAACCCCGCGCAAGCGCCGACAAACCGCTCCCCCAAACCGCCATATTGGAGCCCCATTGAAGTCCCAAGCCGGCTCAACATGAAACTGTCCGGCACCGCGTGCGCGCGCGTTCCATATATGGGGACAAATCCACCGACACGCAAACATCCACCGCGTTTCGTTGACTTCCGCCCTCACCACGGGCAATTGTCGCAGCAATCAACATAAGCAGGCCGGGTTTTAATCGGAACAGCACCGCCAATCCTGAATGCAAGATACCGACCAGACCATAGCCGAACTCGGCAACGAGCCGCCGCTGATTGCCGATGGGCGCAGCGGGCCGCCCGACCGACGCGAAGTTTCGGCGCGCTGGCTCTCCGGCACCTTTCTAACGGGAATCACGTCCAGCGTGCTGATGGGCGTGGCGCTGTTTGCAGCGCTGGACGGACGCGAGCAGCTGGCGACGCCGCCTGAGATCGCCGAACTCGCCATCATGCCGAAGGGCGGCGGCCAGAGCGCCAAGGCGGCCAAGCTGGTGCCTCAGACCCAGATTGCCAGAGCGCGCGACCGGCGACGCATGGACGTGTCCGTTGCCAGCAGGGTCGGCGATCGCGACGTCGTGCGTACAGTCCCCTTCGTCCAGGTGAAGATGGCACTTGCCGCCAGCTACAAGACCGCGCGCAGCTATCCGCCCTTCGATCCGCTCGAAGTGTTCGCCGAGGATGGCGCCGCGCAGACGGCGGCAGCCCCGGCCAGCCAGATTTATGGCGTCAAGGTCGAAAGCGAAATGAGCCTCAAGACCGTCGATTTTCCGCTCGAAGCGGCGGCCTTCGACGAAAAGAGCGACCTTTCCGCAGATGAGGTCGAGCAGGTGGTGCGCACCACCGGTGCGATCCTCACCGATGGCGACGTTCAGGTCGCCGCCCTGCACTATGTCGACCCGGAGCGCTTCGGAAATTCCTTCGCGACGCAATCCCTTGCCGGCTCCTACGGCGTGCGGATCGTGCCGGAAAATGTCTCGGTTTCGCCGCGCGAGATCGCGGACGATGACGCCCTCTCCTATGCCGAGGAAATCATTCCGTTCAAGGTTGAGCGCGATATCGCAGAGGCTCTGGCGGAGTCGGGCTATACCGGCGCCGACGCGACCGGCATGGCCGAGGCGATTGCCAAGATGCTGCATGCCTCCAAGCTCAAAGCGGGCACTGTGCTGCGCGTCGGGCTCGAAGTGCGCGGCGATGCGGCACGAATCGTGCGCACCAGCGTCTATGATCGCAAGCAGCATCTGCTGACGATCGCGCTCGATGACCGCAGTCAATATGTCGTCGCCAACGAGCCGGACACAACCCCGGAGCTTTTGACCGCTTTCGACGATTCGCAGCCAATCACCACGCGCAGCAATCTGCCGAGCGTTTATGACGGCATTTATCGAGCCGCCTACTCCTATGGCATGTCGCGCACCACCACGAAGCAACTTATCAGGCTGTTGGCTTCGGAAGTCGATTTCCAGTCGCGCCTCAATCCATCCGACCGCCTTGAAGTGTTCTTCTCGCAGCCCGACGGCGAAGACCAGATGTCGGAGGATTCGCAGATACTCTACGTTTCCGCGACCTTCGGCGGCACCACCCGCAATTTCTACCGCTTCCAGATGCGGGACGGCACCTTCGACTATTTCGACGGCGAAGGTCGAAGCGCCAGGCAGTTCCTTCTGCGCAAACCGCTGCCGAACGGCACTTTCCGCTCTGCCTTTGGCGGTCGCCGCCACCCCATCCTCGGCTATGTCCGGATGCATACCGGCGTGGATTGGTCTGCTCCGACGGGATCGCCGATCATCGCCGCCGGCAATGGCGTCGTCGAGAAGTCCGGTTGGGCCGGCGGATATGGCAAGCAAACGATTATCCGTCACGCCAATGGCTATGAGACTTCCTACAACCATCAGAGCGCATTCGCGCGCGGCATCTCCGTCGGCGCCAAAGTCAGGCAGGGCCAGGTCATCGGCTATGTCGGCACCACCGGCCTTTCGACCGGCTCACATCTGCACTACGAACTGATCGTCAACGGCACCAAGGTCGATCCGATGCGTGTGCGTCTGCCGGTCGGTCGCACGCTCGAGGGCGAGGATCTCGTCGCCTTCAAGCGCGAGCGCGAACGCATCGACGATCTGCTCGAGGACGATGCGGGCAGCCCGCTCAAAGTGGCGGCCGCCGGAGCGGAATGAAAAAGTAATTCAGGATTGCGAACTTCCGGCCTGCTTGGCCCGGATCCTGTCCAGTGATTCGCGCCCCGGAACAGTCAGCCATGCGGTGAGTGCGGATGCCACGCAAAGCGCGGCGGTCACCCAGGCGACGGCGGAAAATGCGGCGTCGCTGGCTGCGACGCGCAATGTCTCCAACCCGGCGGGAAGGTTCGCCGCCGGCTCGCCGAAATCCGGCACCTCGCCATTGCCGGCAAGCACCGAAGCGTAGCGGAACGCCGCAATTCCGCCCAGCATGGCGACGGCGATGAGCCCGGCGATTCGCGAAACGGCGTTGTTGATGCCCGAGGCCGCCCCGGTGTCCTTGTCTTCGACCGAGGTCATGATTGCGGTGGAGAGCGGCGACACGACAAGCGACATGCCGAGACCCATAAGCACCATGGCGGGGAATATCGCCGACCAGAAGCCATGGAAGCCCAGCCCTGTGGCGATGGCAAGCCCCGCGAAAGAAGCCGCAACGACCAAACTGCCCAAGGCAATCGGCAGGCGCGGACCGATTCGGTCTGACAACGCCCCAACCGGACCCGACAGTAACGCAATCGCACCCGACAGCGGCAGGAAGATCAGGCTCGTCTCGGCAGCACTCAAGCCCCAGCCGGCGATCAGCAGCATCGGCAGGTAGAAGAGAATTCCTGAAAGCGCAAAGTAAAGGAAGAATGTCGCTATATTCGCGCCTGAAAAGGCCCCTATTCTGAAAAGCGAAAGGTCGACCATCGGCTCGGTTTGACGGCGCTCCCACAAAAGGAAGTAACCGAAAAGCGCCAGGCCCACGGCCATGGACGCGAGCGGTACCATCTCGCTCGATTGTGCGTTTTCCGAAGAGAGCGCCGTCAACCCATAGGCGATCGCACCCAGTCCCGCCGTCGCGATCGCCGCCCCGCTGAGATCAAGTTGGCGTTTCTGCGTCGCCTCGTCGTTCGGCACCTTGGTCAGGAGAAGATAGAGCGCGATCCCGCCAAGCGGCAGGTTTATGGCGAATATCACCCGCCAGATGCTGTCACCGAAGGTGGAGAGTACGACGCCACCCACCACCGGGCCGAGCGCGGTGGTCAAGGCGGAAGACGCTGCCCAAATGCCGATCGCCCTGCCCCGCTCCGCCTTCGGATAGGCCTTGGCAATGATCGCCAGGCTGCCGGGCACCATGATCGCGGCGCCTATGCCCTGGATTGCCCGCGCTGCGATCAGCGATGTCGGGTCGGGCGCCAGCGCGCAAAACAGCGAGGCGGCGACAAAGAGCATGATACCGGTGATGAAGGTCCGCCGCAGGCCGTAATTGTCGCCGGCAGCGCCACCGGCGAGAATCAGCGCCGAAAGCGTCAGCGCATAGGCATTCGAAATCCATTGCGCCTCGACCAGCGTCGCGCCGAGATCGGTGCGAATTGCCGGTATGGCGATCGATACCACCGACCCGTCGATGAAACCCAGGGCGGACGCGAGGATCGCCGCAATCAGAACATAGCGGCGCTGAGATCGCGGGCAAAAAGCGCCATTCTCGACCGGAGCAGCTTGCGGCGCGGCATCGCGATTGGTTTCGCACGGAGACTGCATGTCGCACAAACTAGCGCGACATGGCGGCAGCGGCAATCAAGCCGCGATCGACAACCTCAAGCTTCTATTCCACGAACTCGACGGTCACGCCCGGGCTCACCAGCTTCGCCAGTTCCTGCGCGTCCCAATTGGTCAAGCGCACGCAGCCATGACTTTCGGTCTTGCCGATCTTTGAGGGATCGGGGGTGCCATGAACACCATAGGTCGGTTTGTCCAGCGCTATCCAGATCGATCCCACCGGCCCGTTCGGCCCAGGCGGAATGGTCAGTATCTTGTCGTTGTTGCCCTGCTTGAAGTTGAGTTTTGGATTGTAGGTATAGTTCGGGTCGAACGCCACACGCGACACGGCATGCGTGCCGGTCGGCGACGGCGTGGCAGCCGAGCCGATCGTCGCCGGATAGGCGGCAACGAGCTTGCCCGATTCGTCATAAGCGCGAACCTGCTTGCGCCCCTTGTCCGCGATGATGCGCTGCACTTTCGTGGCAACCGGACTGCCGACATTGGCGACCCGGATCTTGGTGCCCGGACGAGAGAAGTTAACGCCCGGGTTGAGTGCCTTGAGATAGGCTTCGTCCATGTGGAACCGCTCGGCGAGCATTTCGGCAACCGATGTGTAGCTTAGGTGTCCAAGTTGTGCCTTCTCGCCGTAGTCGGAAGGTATAGCGGCGACAAACGGTCCGGCGGCGTCCTCGGGGGTAATCGTATAGGTGGTGAACGGATCGCCGCCACTGGCCGCCAGTGCTTCCTTTATCTTTGCGGTGTCGGTGGATTTCAGGTTGGTACCGGTCAATTCGCGATAGGCAACCAGCGCCTTGTCGACATTGCTGCCGAACTTCCCGTCGATGACGCCGGGGGAAGCGCCTGCCCTGTCCATCAACACCTGGATCGCCGCGACGTCCTCGCGGGCTGTAAACGTGGTCGGTGGCTCGATCGTCGCGCCGGGCACGGTTATCCGGTCGGAAGGTTGCGGCTCAGCCGTTCGCGGCATGATCTCACCTTCGAGCGGCGCCCGCTCGACAGGTTCGCGCTTTACGATCTGCGGCTCTGACTCGAAACCTTGGTCGGGATAGAGTTCCTCATCGGGAAAGGCGCGTCCTGGCGCCGGCGGAAATTCCTCGTCCCGCCAGCCGCGCGAATAGTCGCCATAGTCTTCGACCGGACCTTCGGGATAAATCTCGTAGCCGCGCTCTCGGTCTCTGCGCAGCCGCTCCATGTCTTCCGGATCATCGAGATAGTAACGATCCTCGCGTCGCAATTCGCGCTGGCGCAACACACGCCGTGGCGGCTGCACCGCAATCACTTCGCCGGTATAGGAGTCGACCAGCACCCGATTGCCGTTGCCGTCGAAGTAGATTTCGACATCGCCGGATTGTGCGAGGATGATGCGCTCTTCCTCGTGGCCGCCAGCGATTCGCTCATGTTCTTCGGCCCGTTCGGCCGCTGCCTGTGCGCCCGAAATGCAAAATCCGGCCAAAAATGCCGAAAGAACGATGGTTTTCGTGACCATTCCTTCCAAAATCCCGTCAGTCGATACTTTCGGCCCATATTTGCGCATTCCGCGTGTAATGCCTCGAATACACTAGAAGTTCCAATATGAACCGGGCATGAAAATGGCCGCCAGGAGCGGCCATTTTCTGGGCGTCGATTGCGGCGTTCAAGCGGCCTTTTCCGTGGCGGCGGAAGGCGTTGGCATTGCGCGGAAGTTCAGCCGGTCGGAGCCGGCTGTAACCTTAACCGTCGATCCGTCCAGGATCTCGCCGAGAAGGATCTTTTCGGCGAGCGGATCCTGCAACTCCTTCTGCATCACCCGCTTCAACGGGCGCGCGCCGTAGGCGGGGTCGTAGCCCTTGCCGGCCAGCCACTCGACCGCATCCTCGTCGAGGTCGAGAGCGATCTTGCGGTCCGACAGCAGCGATTCGAGCCGCTTCAGCTGGATTTCTACGATCTGGCCCATATCCTGGCGGCGCAGGCGGTGGAACAGGATCACCTCGTCGACGCGGTTGAGAAACTCCGGCCGGAACGAGGCCTTGACCACCGCCATGACTTCATCGCGTACCTTGTCGACGTCCTCGCCTTCGCCAAGCCCGACCAGATATTCGGCGCCGAGATTGGAGGTCATGATGATCAACGTATTGCGAAAGTCTACCGTGCGGCCCTGACCGTCGGTCAGGCGGCCGTCGTCCAGAACCTGCAACAGCACGTTGAAGACGTCGGGATGCGCCTTTTCGATCTCGTCGAACAGAATGACCTGATAGGGCCGGCGCCGCACCGCCTCGGTTAGCGCGCCACCCTCCTCATAACCGATATAGCCGGGAGGCGCGCCGATCAGCCGCGCGACCGAGTGCTTTTCCATGAACTCCGACATGTCGATGCGCACCATGGCGCTCTCGTCGTCGAACAGGAAGCTGGCAAGCGCCTTGGTCAGCTCCGTCTTGCCGACGCCGGTGGGCCCAAGGAACATGAACGAGCCGATCGGCCTATTAGGATCCTGAAGGCCGGCACGCGCGCGCCGAACGGCTTTCGACACCGCCTGCACCGCCTCGCCCTGTCCGACGACTCGCTTGGCGATTTCGTCCTCCATACGCAGCAGCTTCTCGCGCTCGCCTTGCAGCATCTTGTCGACCGGAATTCCGGTCCAGCGCGAGACGATATGGGCAACGTGATCGGGCGTCACGGTCTCCTCGACCATCGAGCCTTTCCCGTCCTGCGCCTCGGCGTCCTTCAGCTTGCGCTCGAGTTCCGGGATTTGCCCATATGCCAGTTCGCCGGCACGCTGGAATTCGCCATTGCGCTGGGCGATGGCCAGTTCGTTGCGTGCGTCGTCGAGTTGCTTCTTCAGATCTGCCGCCAGACCAAGCTTGGCCTTTTCTGCCGCCCAGGTCGCGGTAATCGCCGCCGATTCCTCCTCGAGGTCGGTCAGTTCCTTTTCGAGCCGTCCAAGGCGATCCTTGGACGCCTCATCGGTTTCGACCTTCAACGCCTCGCGCTCGATCTTGAGCTGCATGATGCGCCGGTCGATCTCGTCGAGTGCCTCAGGCTTCGAATCGACCTGCATGCGCAGGCGAGACGCAGCCTCGTCCACCAGGTCGATCGCCTTGTCCGGCAGAAAACGGTCGGTGATGTAGCGATTGGACAGGGTTGCCGCCGAGACGAGTGCCGAATCGGAGATGCGCACCTTATGGTGCTGCTCATATTTCTCCTTCAGCCCGCGCAGGATCGAAACCGTATCCTCGACGGTCGGCTCATCGACGAAAACCGGCTGGAAGCGCCGCGCCAGCGCTGCATCCTTCTCGACATGCTTGCGGTACTCGTCGAGCGTGGTCGCACCGACGCAGTGCAATTCGCCGCGCGCCAGCGCCGGCTTCAGCAAGTTGGAGGCGTCCATTGCGCCGTCTGCCTTGCCCGCGCCGACCAGCGTGTGCATCTCGTCGATGAACAGGATGATGTTCCCGTCGGCCGCCGTAACTTCGGAAAGCACAGCCTTCAGCCGCTCCTCGAATTCGCCGCGGTATTTCGCGCCGGCAATGAGTGCGCCCATGTCGAGCGCCATCAACTGCTTGTCCTTGAGCGATTCGGGCACGTCGCCATTGACGATGCGAAGCGCCAGCCCTTCCGCAATGGCCGTCTTGCCGACGCCGGGCTCGCCGATCAGCACCGGATTGTTCTTGGTGCGGCGCGACAGAACCTGGATCGTGCGACGGATTTCGTCGTCACGGCCGATCACCGGATCGAGCTTTCCCGAACGCGCATCGGCGGTCAGGTCGCGTGCGTATTTCTTCAGCGCGTCATAGCCCTGCTCCGCACTTGCCGAATCGGCGGTGCGGCCCTTGCGGATTTCATTGATTGCCTGGTTCAAGCCTTGAGCGGTAACCCCGGCCTTGGAAAGGATATCCGACGTCTTGGCCGACTTTTCGACGGCCAGCGCGGTCAACAGGCGCTCCACGGTGACAAAACTGTCGCCGGCCTTCTTGGCGAGTTCCTCGGCAGTGGAAAACACCTTCGCCAGCGGCTGCGCGAGATAGAGCTGGCCATTGCCGCCTTCGACGCGTGGCATCGCCTCCAGTGCTGCCTCGACACCGAGTTTCACATCGCCGGGCCGACCTCCCGCCCGTTCGATCAGCGATGCGGCAAGCCCCTCGTCATCATCGACGAGGACTTTCAGGATATGTTCAGGGGTGAATTGCTGATGATTTTTTGAAAGCGCCAGCGTCTGCGCCGACTGAATGAAACCACGCACGCGCTCGGAATATTTCTCAAGATTCATGATTGTCTCCATTCCGTCACCGGCCCGCTCTGCGGCACCGGATCAGATTGCGGTGACGGACCCGCCCCAAGGAGCCGGATCCATTTCATTCGAGATATGGGGATGCACCGAAATTCCTCAAGACATTTCAAGCCGTGGAAAACAAAAACGGCGGGGCACAAGGGCCCCGCCGTTTGAACTTACGAATGGCTGGAAAATTCAGAGCCCACTTGCCGGCGCAAGGGTCGAACTTTCATCCGTTGCTTCGGCTCCCTTCGATGCCGTCGGCGCCTCGGATCGCTCGCCATCGGCTGCGGCTTCCTGCTCGGGCTGGCGCTCGCCCCGTCGGGGGCGACGACGCGGGCGCGGAGCGGCGGCCGGTGCCTCATTGTGCTCGGAAGCCTGCGATGTCTCGGCTGTTGCCGCCTCGGCAGGAGCCGCATCATTCGCCTCCGCGATCGAAGCAGATTCAGGAGCAGGCGCGGTCGTTTGCGCCTGAGTCCGTGCCGGACGCCTTCCGCGCCCGCGACCGCTCGGCCTTTCGGTGGCCGTCTGCGCGTTCAGCGCGACTTCGGCGGGTGTACCCTCGATCACCGGCTGCGGCCCGGAACCATCGCTTGCGGCGGGGGCAGCAGGCGGCGTCTCCGGCACCTGCTCGCCGTTCTGCCGATTGGCGTTGCCGTCCACGGTCTCGAATTCCTCGCGGTCCTGATCCAGATCGTCGTCGATGTCGTCGCGATTGGGCTGAACCTGCTGGATCGGCATCTGCGCCTGGGCGGCTGCGATGATGCGATTGTAGTGTTCGGCGTGTTGCAGATAGTTCTCGGCCATCACGCGATCGCCAGCGCTTTGGGCATCGCGGGCCAGAGCGGCATATTTCTCGGCAATCTGCTGGGCCGAACCGCGAATCTTGACGTCCGGACCGTTGCTTTCATAGTTGCGCGTGAGTGGATTCGGCCCGCGACGGTTGTTGTTATTGTTGTTGCCGCCGCCATTGTTGTTGCGGCCGCGCATGCGCCTGTTCTGCTGTTGTGGCCTCATCAGACTCTCTTCATGTCATTTTCAACTTGAAAAATAGGCAAGGTGCCTCGGCGGCCAGCCGTTCGTGCTACCCCGACGGTGTTCGCCCGCATCGATTGCGTCGGCGTCACGTACCATTCTGTTCCGGTCTCATGTCACTTGCCGGGTGATCCCCGCACGAAGCATAAAGCGTCGCTTTCGCAAGAAGGCAGTTTGTTTCTTAGGGAACCGAATCGGTAACAGCACTGCCTGCTTCGTTCTCATCCGGTGTTTTGACCCTAGCGGCATTCCGACACGTTGCCAAGTATTTTTTCGGCCGCCACCAAAGCTTTGATTCAGCGCCGAAAAAGCAGCGCGCGGTCGTTTCCCGCAAGGTCGCTGCGCGAATCGGCAAGGCTGTATCCGGCTTGGTCAAAAATACCGATCACGCTTGGTTTCTGATCGAATCCTATCTCGACCGCAACGTACCCATCTGCCTCAAGATGACACGCCGCACCTGCAGCGATCACGCGGTAGGGACCGAGACCATCCTCTCCCCCATCCAAGGCCAGCGGCGGATCGAAGTTACGAACTTCCGCCTGAAGCGCGGCGATATCTTTTCTTGCTATATAGGGAGGATTCGAGACGATTAAATGGAATTTCCCTGAAATTTTTGCAAACCAGTCCGATTCCAAGGCCGAAAAGCGCTCTGCCAGACCAAGACGCTCGGCATTGCGCCGCGCCGTCGCCACCGCCTCCCCGGAAAGATCGACGCCCACACCGAGTGCCTGTTCCACCTGGCTGAGCAAGGCGAGAATAATCGCGCCGGTGCCTGTGCCAAGGTCGAGAATCCGGCATGCGCCTTGCCGCTCAACCGTCGTACGAACCAGTGGCAGCACCATGTCGACCAGCGTTTCCGTGTCGGGCCGCGGCTCCAGCGTGGCTGGCGAAAGCGCGAGTTCCAGACCATAGAATTCCCTGAAACCCAGTATCCGGTGCACCGGTTCGCCGCCGGCCCTGCGCGCAATAGCCGCATCCACCGCGTCCAGGATAGAGGCGTCGAGAACCCTGCCGGGTGAGGTAACCGCCTCGGTCCGGCCCGTGCAGGAGAAATGTTCGACGATCAACCTGGCGTCCAGTGCCGCACTGTCGATCCCATGCGCGGCAAGTCTTGCTCTTGCCGCGCGCAGCACGCCGCCCAGCGTATTTTCCGCCTCAGCCATCCAGACCGATATCGGCGAGAAGCTTCGACTGATGGTCGGCGATCAGCGCCGAGATGATCTCGTCAAGCTCGCCCATCATTACCCGGTCGAGCTTGTAGAGCGTCAGGTTGATGCGATGGTCGGTCACCCGCCCCTGCGGGAAATTATAGGTGCGGATGCGCTCGGAACGATCACCCGATCCGACCTGAAGCTTGCGCGACTGCGAGCGCGCATCGTCGGCGCGCGACCGTTCCATATCGTAAAGTCGCGCCCGCAGGATCTGCAAGGCGCGCGCGCGGTTCTGATGCTGCGATTTTTCGGCCTGAACGACGACGATACCGCTCGGGATGTGCGTGATCCGCACAGCCGAATCAGTGGTGTTGACGTGCTGTCCGCCGGCGCCGGAGGCGCGCATCGTGTCGATGCGGATGTCTTCGGGCCGAACTTCGATGTCGACCTCCTCGGCTTCCGGCAAAACCGCAACGGTGGCTGCCGAAGTGTGGATGCGCCCGCCGGCTTCGGTCTCCGGCACCCGCTGCACGCGATGCGCGCCGGATTCAAATTTCAGCTTGGCAAAGACGCCCTTGCCCGACACGGTGGCGATGATTTCCTTGAAGCCGCCGACCTCGCCTTCGCTCGCCGAAACCGTTTCAAAGCGCCAGCCCTGCTCGGCAGCATAGCGCTCGTACATGCGATAAAGATCGCCAGCGAAGAGGGCCGCTTCATCTCCGCCGGTGCCGGCTCGGATTTCCAGGATGGCGCTGCGTGCATCGGCTGCATCCTTGGGCAGGAGCAGTATCTGGATATCCTTCTGCAGCGCCTCGATCCGCTCCCTGACTGCGTCGGCCTCGCCTTCGACCAGCCCGCGCATTTCCGCATCGGTGTCTTTGTCGGCAAGCATGACGTCGAGATCGGCAAGCTCCTGCTCGGCCGCGCGAAGCTCCCTGACCTTGAAGACCATGTCCTTCAGGTCGGCATATTCGGATGCCATCTTCACATAGGCATGGGGGTCGTGCCCGGCCGCCATCTGCGCTTCGAGCATATCGAATCGCTTGACAAGCTGGTCCATGCGGTCGCGCGGCAAACTGATCATGTCATTTCGTCAAAGTGGGATGGAGCGGTCGTCGGCAAAAGCCTGAAGCAGCGCCCGCATCGGCAGATCGACGCTTGGGCCTGACAGGTTTTCCTCAAGATAGGTAGCCAACTCGCCTGCGGGAAGTTCCGTAAGCATTGCCTTGACCGGACCGACCGACGCCGGGGACATCGAAATCGAGCGGTAGCCGAGGCCGATCAGCGCCATCGCCGAGATCGGCTTGCCGGCCATTTCGCCGCACAGCGTCACCGGCTTGCGGTTGCGATGTCCCGCATCGGCAATCTGCTTGAGGACCCGAAGGAAGGGCACCGAAAGCGGATCGAAACGGTCGGAAAGCTGTGTGTTGCCGCGATCGGCCGCCATCACGAACTGGAAGAGATCGTTCGATCCGACCGAGACGAAATCGACCGCCTGCATCAGTTCGTCGAGCTGCCACAAAAGCGACGGTACCTCGATCATCGCGCCCAGCTTGAAGCTGTTCGGCAAATGGTGTGCGAAACGCGAAAGATGCCGCACTTCGCGATCGATTATCTCGCGCGCCTGCGCGATTTCGCCGAGCTCCGTCACCATTGGCAGCATCAGCTTCAGCTCGCGCCCGCCGGCCGCCTTGAGCAGCGCTCTGATCTGCGAGCGCAGCAAGCCGGGCCGATCGAGCGTCAGGCGAATGGCGCGCCACCCGAGCGCCGGGTTTTCCTCATGCGCCGCCCCCTTGAAGTAAGGCAGCACCTTGTCACCACCGATATCTATGGTGCGGAAGGTCACCGGCTTGCCCTGCGCCGCGTCGAGAACGTCGCGGTAGAGCCGTTCCTGCGCCTCGGCACGCGGGAAGGTGGCGGCAACCATGAACTGCAATTCGGTGCGGAAAAGGCCGATGCCGCTCGCGCCTGCCTCGGCCAGTTGCGGCAGGTCGACGGAGAGGCCGGCATTCATCAAGAGATCGACATGCACGCCGTCCTTGGTCGTCGACGGCTTCTTGCGCAATTCACGGTAAAGTTCCTGCCGCCGCGCCCGGAATCGGACCTTTTCGGCATAGGCCGCCTCGACGTCGGACTGGGGCCGCAAGTGGATCATGCCCTCGTCGCCGTCGACGATCATCGCATCGCCGTTTTCCGACATGGACACGACGCCCTTCATCTGGCCGGCGACCGGAATGCCCATGGCGCGAGCGACTATGACGACGTGGCTTGTCGCAGTGCCGTCCTCCAGCACCAGGCCGCGCAGCTTTTCGCGCGGATAGTCGAGCAGTTCGGCCGCGCCCATGGAGCGGGCGACGATGATCGAATCCTTGGGCAGCGAGGCGGCAATATCGTCCGGCGAGCGGCCCATCAGCTGGCGCAGCAGCCTGTTGGCAAGATCGTCGAAATCGCTCATCCGCTCGCGCAGATAGGGATCGGTCATGTGCAGCATGCGCGCACGCATGTCGCTTTGCACCTTCTCAACGGCGGCTTCCGCCGTCAGGCCGTTGCGGATCGCCTCTTCCAGCCGCCTCACCCAGCCGCGGTCATTGGCGAACATCCGGTAAGCTTCGAGAACCTCGCGATGCTCTCCTTCGAACTCGACATCGCGCCGCGACAGCATGTCGTCGATCGACAGGCGCAGCGAACCCAAAGCCGATTCCAGGCGTCGCAGTTCCTGTTCGCTGTCCTCATTGAACAGATTGGTGACGACGATGCGTGGCTCGTGCAGCACGACATGTCCGAGACCGACGCCTTCGTTGAAGGCCAACCCCTTGAAGACGGCCGGGCGGCGCAGATCGAGTTCGAGGCCGTCGTGGCGCGTCAGCCGGGCGAGATCGCCCGTGGCGATCATCTCCGCGATTACCATCGCGGTCGTTTCCAGCGCCTCGACCTCGTCCTCGCGGTAGTGGCGGCTGGTCCGGTTCTGGACGACGAGGACGCCGAGCGTGCGCCCGGCGCGCAGCACCGGAACGCCGAGGAAGGAACTGTAGATTTCCTCGCCGGTTTCCGGGAGGTAGGCGAAAGCCGGGTGTTCCTGCGCGTTCGAAAGGTTCAGGGCGCGCGCGCTGGCCGCAATCGTGCCGACAAGGCCCTGCCCCAGGCGAAGCTGCGCCAGATGGACCGCGCCCGGGTTCAGACCTTCGGTGGCATAGAGTTCGAGCACCGAGTCGGCGCGCAGCACATAGAGCGAGCAGACTTCGGCCACCATGTTGGAGGCGATGTCGCGGACGATGCGGTCGAGCCTCTCCTGCGACTCCAGCGGCTCAGCCATGAGCTCGCGAAGCCTTTTCAAGAGAACGCGCGGGCCACCCGCCGTGTCACGCATCAGGCGTCGTCTCCAATTGTTATTGGCCGGTGCAGCTTACGCCGGGCACCGGATAAAGCGAGGCCGAAAAGATTCGTCGTTCTATTGCTTATCCAGACCGTACACGGAATGCAAAGTACGAACCGCAAGTTCTGTATAGGGCCCATCGATCAGAATGGAAATCTTGATCTCCGACGTCGTGATGGCGCGGATATTGATGCCCTTGTCCGCCAACGCCCTGAAGGCCGTTGCCGCCACGCCTGTGTGGCTGCGCATACCGATGCCGATCACCGAAATCTTCGACATGCCCTGGTCGTGCTGCACGGCGTCGAAACCAATTTCGGGGCGGATCTTTTCCAGGGCGCCCAGTGCCTTGTCGACATCGCCGGAAGGCACCGTAAAGGTCATGTCGGTGCGCGATCCGTCTTCCGACATGTTCTGGACGATCATATCGACATTGATGCCCGCTTCCGCGAGCGGGCCGAAAATGCCGGCGGCGACGCCCGGCCGGTCGGCGACGCGGCGCAGCGAAATCTGGGCCTCGTCCTTGGCGTAGGCAATTCCGGTGACGATCTGCTGTTCCACGATTTCATCCTCGTCGCAAATGAGCGTTCCGGGCGGGTTGTCGAAATCGCCCATGCCGGGCGCGTCCGGATCGTCGAAAGAAGAACGCACGAACGTGCGCACCTGATGCACCATCGCAAGCTCGACCGAGCGCACCTGCAAGACCTTGGCGCCCAAGGAAGCCATTTCAAGCATTTCCTCGAAGGAGATGCTGGCCAGCCGGCGCGCCTTCGGCTCGATGCGCGGGTCGGTAGTATAGACACCGTCGACATCGGTGTAGATATCGCAGCGGTCGGCCTTTACGGCAGCGGCGATGGCAACCGCGCTCGTATCCGATCCACCACGTCCGAGCGTCGCGATCCGGTTGTCCGGCCCGATGCCCTGGAATCCGGCGATGACGGCAACCTGGCCTTGTCCGAACCGCTCGACCAGGAATGACCCGTCTATATCCATGATGCGGGCCGCGCCATGGGTAGCATCGGTGCGGATCGGTATCTGCCATCCAAGCCAAGATCGGGCATTCACACCCATGTTCTGCAGGGTGATGGCCAGGAGACCGGCCGTCACCTGCTCGCCCGAGGCAACAACCGCATCATATTCGCGGGCATCGTGCATGGCCGAAGCCTCGCGGGTCCAGGCGACCAGTTCGTTGGTCTTGCCGGCCATCGCCGAAACGACCACGGCCACCTCGTGGCCATTGTCGACCTCGCGTTTGACGTGGCGCGCCACATTGCGAATGCGACTGATGTCGGCGACCGAAGTCCCGCCGAATTTCATCACGATGCGCGCCATGGAAGCCGTACGCCTTTTTACATGCCCGAAGCCCGTCAAACAGGCCGGAAGCCGAAACGAGCGCCGCAAAACCCGGCGCAAAGTTGCGGCCTCCATAGCCAAAACATGGCTGTTTCGCAAGGAGGCGTGTCCAGCGAATTCGGCTCCATTCGTTAGACTTTTAAAGAGGTGGCCGTGCCGACTCCCATGCCTTGCCCGCACGCCTTACGCGGTTTGGCCGCTTGCCGACCCCGTTAAAAGCCGTGCAAAAAAGTTGCCTTGACATTCTGCCTTCATCAACCGACTTCCTTGGGTCGAAGGGAGACATGCAATGCCCGAGCCTCGACGATCGACCATCGACGCGGGAGAAGTGGAACGTTTCTCCGCGCTGGCCGCCGAATGGTGGAATCCCAACGGAAAATTCCGGCCGCTGCACAAATTCAACCCGGTGCGCCTGGCCTATGTGCGCGATCACGTAGCGGCCCGGTTCGATCGTGATTCGCATGCGGCGCGACCCTTGGAAGGCCTTCGCATCCTCGACATTGGCTGCGGCGGAGGGCTGTTGTGCGAGCCGATGGCGCGCCTTGGCGCCGATGTCGTCGGGGCCGATGCCTCCGAAACCAACATCGAGGTGGCCAGGCTCCATGCCGCGGAAGCCGGCGTGGACATCGACTACCGCGCGACGACGGCCGAGGCGCTTGCTGACGCCGGTGAAAAATTCGACGTGATCCTGAACATGGAAGTCGTCGAGCATGTTTCCGATGTCGATCTGTTCATCGGCAAGTGCAGCGAGATGGTCAAGCCGGACGGCATCATGTTCGTGGCCACCATCAACCGCACGCTGAAGGCGCTGGGGCTGGCGATCGTTGGCGCCGAATATCTCCTGCGCTGGCTGCCGCGCGGCACCCATCAATATGGCAAGCTGGTCCGGCCCGAAGAGCTGGAGCAGGCGCTCTCCAAGGCCGGCATGACGATCACCGACCGCACGGGCGTGACCTACAATCCGCTGGCCGACCGCTGGCAGCGCTCGAAGGACATGGACGTCAACTACATGGTCCTGACGGAGAAGATCCGCCCCTGATACGGCTGCACGTTCAGTCAGAGCCGATCTGGGCACGGGTGGTCATGGCGAGCCCGATCGAAATGATTGCAGCACCCGCCCAGGTTGCCAGCCGGTAACTCTCACCGAGAAAAACAGTCCCGGAAATCAAGCCGATTGCCGCCGCGACATAACCGATCTGGCTAAGATAGATCGGGCCGCCGACCGCCTGAAGGCGGAAGAAGAACGCGAACATCGCCGAAGAGGCCGCGACCTGGACTGCGACCAGCACCGGCTCGGCCGCGAGCGGCGAAAGCGCGATGCCGCCGGGCAGCGAGGCAGCCACGACAAGGACCATCACCGCCGCGGCGAGATGGCTCCCCGCCGCCAACTCGATCGGTCCGCTGTTTTCCGGCCAGCGCAGCGTGCGATAGATGTTTCCCAAAGCCAGGCTGACGGGAACAAGCAGGCCGACACCGATCCAGAAGGGCTCTGCCGGCTGACTTGCCTCGCCACGGGTAAGCGTCACCATCACCGCGCCCACAAAGCCCACTGCTATCCCGGCGATACCGAGCGGATTGGGCTTGCGCAGTTTGAGCAGCAATGAGATCGCCAGCGTCATAAGCGGCGACAAGGTGAACATGATGCCGGTAAAGCCGGCGCCCAGATGCGGAATGGCTGCAAAGACCAGCAGGTTTGGAATGGCGTATGAGATCGCCGCGGTTATCACGAAATAACGCAGGGTCCCGCCATCAAGGCGCAGGTTTTTCCCGCGCGACCAGAGAAACGCCAAAAGCACCGCGCCAGCCCCGAAGGAGATGACGAAGGCCCAGAGGGCCGGAGAAATTCCAGCGCTCACCGCCATCTTGCCGAACGGCAGCGTAAGCCCGAGCAGCCCGCCGGTGATCAGAAGCAGGCTCAGCGCCGAGTTCCACAGTCGTGTCATGTAGCCTCGGCCGCCGCTATGTGGCCCATGGCGGGAGGCTCAATTCCGATCGTCGGGAAATACCGGGATCGGCATGAAATCTACGCCATCCTCGAGCAGGCTTTTGGCTTCGTCCTGCGTCGCTTCGCCGTAGATACCGCGCGCATCGGCCTCGCCGAAATGGATTTTCCGCGCTTCCTCGGCGAATTTGTCGCCGACATAGTCGGCATTCTCGCGAAGCTTTTCCGACAGCGCCTTGAGTTGCGCCATCGCGGCACGCTGCTGCTCGTTCATGGCAAGCGCGATCTTCTCCTTGCGCGCACCGGTGGAAACGGCGGGCGCCATCAGCGCCTTTTCGATCCGGTGGGAACCGCAGGCGGGGCAATCGACGAAACCGCGCTTGCGCTGGGTTTCGAAATCCTCATTGTTGCGAAACCAGCCCTCGAACTCGTGCGCCTGTTCGCAGGAAAGCGAAAACCTTATCAAGACGCAGCCCCCCGCAGTGACGCGTCCGGCCGCACCGCCGAAGGGGCCTCGAAGTCGCGTGCATTCTTCAGGTTTGGAATCTTCTTGCGCGCGGCGGCCGACAACGCCGTATCGATTTCTGCAACGATGACACCCGGCTCGTCATGCTCAGCCTCGGCGATGATGGTGCCCCATGGATCGATGATCAGCGAGTGACCGAAGGTCTCGCGGCCGTCTTCATGCAGCCCGCCCTGCCCGGCGGCAATGACGAAAGCGCCGTTTTCGATCGCACGGGCGCGCAGCAGGACGTGCCAATGCGCTTGACCGGTCTGGCGGGTGAAGGCCGCCGGCACCGTCAGCACATCGGCGCCGGCCAGCGCCTCGGCGCGGAACAGATGCGGAAAACGCAGATCATAGCAGATGGCGAGGCCCAGCCGCGCGAATGGAAGTTCGGCGACGACTGCTTCGGTGCCCGGCTCGTAGGCGGTCGATTCACGCCAGCTCTCGCCATTATCGAGGTCGACGTCGAACATGTGGATCTTGTCATAGACAGCGACCGCCGTCCCTTCAGGCGAGAACACCAGGGCGCGGTTGGCAAGCTTGCCGTCGGCGCGCAGGATCGCGGTTGAACCGACATGCAGGAATATGCCGAGCTCCCGCGCAAGCCTGCCGGCGGCAGCGGCGATGATGTCGCGATCCTGGGTCGTAAAGGCAGTGCGGCGCGCCTCCGCGTCACGCACCACGGCACCGGTCATCTCCGGCGACTGCACATAGATCGCGCCCTTGCCGGCCGCTTCGCGCACCAGTGCCTCGAAGGCTTTCGCGTTCTTCTCAGGGTCCATGCCCGAACGCATCTGGATTGCTGCGGCTGTGAAAACACTCATGATTTCATCCTCAACCAAGATGGCCGGTGGCGAGCAGCCCGTCCAGCCTGCCCTCGGCTTCAAGCGAGTGGAGCTCGTCACACCCGCCGACATGCACCTTGCCGACGAATATCTGCGGGAAGGTAAAGCGGCCGTTGGAACGAGCGATCATTTCCTGCCGAAGCTCCGGCGAGAAGGAGGCGTCATGTTCGGTATAGGAAACGCCCTTCCTGTCAAGCAAGCGCTTGGCGGCTGCGCAATAGCCGCACATAGCGCGGGTATAGATGGTCACATCAACCATGTCGCGGTCCTGATTTTTGATAGGACTCATATAGTCGCTGCCTCGTCGGGCTGAAAGTCCCCCGACAGCACACGCGCGAAGGTGAGGACATCGACAGCGCTGGCGCCGCCCTTCTTCAAGGCCCGCGCTACCGCCGTCACGGTGGCGCCGGTGGTGAAGACGTCATCGACGATCAGCACGCGGCGACCACGAACTTCCATGTCCCGCTCCGCAGGCACGCGAAAGGCGGCACGCACATTGTCCTCGCGTTCGCGCCTTGCAAGCCCCACCTGCCGGCGCGTCCGCTTCACGCGCTCGACCGCCGACGGCGCCAAGGGGAGCCCGGAGAGACTGCTGACGGCACGCGCCAGTTCCGCCGACTGGTTGAAACGGCGTTGAAGGAAGCGCAGCCAATGCAGCGGCACCGGCACGACCACGTCGGCATCCGCCACCAGCTCGGCGCCCGCCCGCAGCATCCAGCGCGCCATCCACGGCGCAAGATCGGTTCTGTCGCCATATTTCAGCCCCTGCACCATCGGGCGCGCCACACCCGTATAAGACACCGCCGCCCGGGCACGCTCGAAAGGCGGCGGATTTGCAATCGCTGCGGCAGAAAGAAACCCCTCGCCCATGTCCTGCGTGAAAGGAGTGCCCATGACCTCGCACCACGGCTTTTCCAGAAACCGCAATTTCGGCCAGCAGGCAGCACAGAGCACGCCCGGCTGCGAGACCTGACGCCGGCAGCCGGCGCACACCGGCGGAAACAAAAGTCGCGCCGGCCATTCCATCGCGTTCCGGGCAAAACTCTTGAACTGCGACATCGGATCGGTCACGACACTTTCAGCGAGATCAGGGTCAGGGTTTGAGGTCAGGACGAGCAGAGATAATGATTTTCGAGGCTCGGAGCGCAGTGTACTTGAGTATATGAGCAGCGGAAGCGCAGAAAAGCGTCATTTGCTGGTCGCCATGGCGTGAATATCAACCCCACCCTAGGCTGGAAACCGCAGCGACATCAAGGACATCGACATTGCAACCGCTCCTCGACACCGCCCTGCTGATTGCACGCAAGCGCCGCGCCTTGGCGCAGGCGGCGCCGGGAGCCGATTTCCTGCTTGCGCGTGTCACCGAGGAACTCAAGGACCGGCTCGGCACGGTCGAGCGGCGGTTTTCCGATGCGGTGACGGTGTTTTGCGTCACGCCGGCCGCCCGCGATGCGGTGCTGGCAAGCGGCAAGGCCGAGAGTGTCCGGCGGATAGAGGCGCACCAATCCTTTCTGGGCGATGATCCGGGGCTTGTCGCGGCGCCTGAAACTCTGCCGCTTGAAGCCGAGAGCATCGATCTTGCCGTATCTCTGCTTGCCCTGCACGAAACCAACGACATACCGGGCATGCTGATCCAGATCAGGCGCGCGCTGCGGCCGGACGGGCTGTTTTTGGGTGTCATGGCCGGCGCCGGCACCCTGGCCGAGTTGCGCGAAAGCCTGCTTGCGGCCGAAACCGAAATCCACGGCGGCGCGAGCCCCCGCGTTATTCCGTTTACCGATGTCCGCGATGCCGGCGGCCTGCTGCAGCGCTCAGGCTTCGCGCTGCCGGTCACGGATGTGGATACCGTCACAGTGCGCTATGACACGATGTTCGAGCTGATGGCGGATTTGCGCGCCATGGGCGCGGCCAACGCCTTGCTCGATCGCTCGCGCCGGCCCGGAACGCGTCTTCTGTTCCAGCGCGCGGCGGAGATTTATGCCGAGCGCTTTTCCGATGCCGATGGCCGCATCCGAGCGACCTTCTCATTCGTGTGGCTGTCGGGCTGGGCACCGGATGCCTCGCAGCAAAAGCCGCTGAAGCCCGGTTCGGCAAAGATGTCGCTGGCGAAAGCTCTCGAAGATCCCAAAAGCGATGACAAGGAGCAGGGCTAGTCGCTCGGCTCTCTTAAGGCTTGGACGAGCTGACTGCTGGTGTCACTGAACATGAATTCGAGCGAACCGGCGAACATGCCGAAACTCCCCACGATCGCCAGCGCAAGCAACGAGACGATCAGCCCGTATTCGATCGCCGTGGCGCCGCTGTCATCGTTCGCAAATTGCCGAATTCGCTTTTGCATCGTGGCTTGCCCTTTTGCAGCGATGCTAGGGCGAAGTCATTAAGAAAGGTTAAGGCGTCAGCCTTAACAGCCGATGAAGCTGGAGGGATGAATCAACAGGCGCCGCTGCGCGCGCCGTTCTCGCGGATGATGCATACCGCCTTCGGTGACGGCTGCAGCACGCTCCTGCGGATCGTATAGGTCTCGCCTCGGCCGATCGACCCGGTGCTCATCATGTCCAGACCTCTGGCGCTATTTCTGACGACCTTGTCCACCCGCGTGTTTAGCATGGGGGTGGCCAGCAACGCGAAGGCGATCACCGCCGTGCCGAACAGGAGGGTGAGGCGAAGCGCGCCCATGCCGGCACTGCCGATGCGCGAACCATGCTCGCTACGAACGAGATTCCATCGTTCATCGCTCTTCATGCGAACCCCTTTCCCGCCAAACGCCAATGCTGCCCCCGAGCCGAGGCAATCGGGACTAAATATTTCACGGTTGGTTAAAGGTTTGCTTAACCCTGCGGATTGCCGGCCGATCTCACAAAAGATCGATCAGGTACGGGATCAGCGGTTCGTCGGCCGGCGGCATCGGATAGTCCCGCATCTGGCGCGGACGCACCCATTTCAGCACCTGACCTTCCTGCGGCTGCGGCGTGCCCCAAAACCTGCGGCAGACGAACAGCGGCATCAGCAGATGGAAGTCGTCGTAGGAATGGCTGGCGAAGGTTAGCGGCGCCAGACAGGCGGCCTTGGTCTCGACGCCGATCTCCTCGCGCAGTTCGCGGATCAGCGTTTCCTCTGGCGTTTCGCCCGGCTCGACCTTGCCGCCGGGAAATTCCCATAGGCCAGCAAGCGTCTTGCCCGGTGGGCGCTGCGCCAGAAGCACGCGGCCGTCCGCGTCAACGAGCGCGCAGGCCGCAACCAGAAGAATGCGTTTGCCGCCGATCTCGTTTGCCGCCATCTCCATCATGCCTCCGGCGGGCGACGGTAGTGATAGCGATAGACCTCGGCAAAGCCGAGGGATTCATAAAGATGGCGCGCGGCCTCATTGCCCGCATCCACTTGAAGCCAACCCTCGCGCGCACCGCGCAATCGCGCCCATTTCAGGGCGGAGAGCACGAGGCGGCGGCCATGCCCCTTGCCGCGCTCGGCCGGGTCGGTGGCGATTTCGAAGAGCCCGGCGAGATCGCCTTCATGCACGCAGATCGCCGTCGATAGCGCCGTCTTGTCGTTCTCCAGTACAAAAAGTCCCGCTTGCGGCTGGATCGCGCCGATGATCTCGGAAAGGCCCGGCCGCAGCGAAGCGGAAACACCACGGACCTTGACCGCCGCGCCGACAAATCGGCCGATGTCCTTGAGCGGTATCTGGTCCATCGCGTCCTCGACCGCGATCCGGTCGAGCGCAACCCGCATCACCAGGGATTCAGCGAGCGTGCTCCAGCCCTGCTCATCGAGATGGCGCGACAATGCCGCCCCCGACAGCGGCGAGATGCGGAAGGTGAGCGGCCGTCCATAAGCATCGAAGCGGCGGGCCGCACGCGCGATCCGCTCGGGCAGGTTGGCGACATCGCTCGGATCGAGCGGATTGATCGAATTCAGCCGCTTGGCCGGATGACCGGCGGTAAGACGTACCACCCAGGTGCCGTCATAATGCACGGCCGCCGCCGGCCAGGCGCGAAAGCCAGCCGCTTCGTAGCGGCGCACCTTGGCGAGTTCCGGTTTCGGGCGCTTGTCTTGCGACACCGTGCGGTCAGCTCCGGTAGTCGCCGTTGATGGCGACATATTCCTTGGTCAGGTCGCAGGTCCAGACCGTCGCCTTGCCGCGCCCGATGCCGATGTCGGCGCGGATGACGATCTCGTCGCGCTTCATGTAGGCGGAAGTCTGTTCCTCGGAATAGGCCGGATCGCGCTCGCCATTATGCGCCAGGCGATTGTCGCCGAACCAGATCGACAACAGGTCGCGGTCGGCCGGCTCCCCGGACTTGCCGACCGCCATGACGACGCGGCCCCAATTTGCGTCCTCGCCGGCGACCGCCGTCTTGACCAGCGGCGAGTTGGCGATCGCCAGCGCGATGCGCTTGGCCGAGCGCGCCGATTTCGCCCCGGTGACGGTGACTTCCACCTGCTTGCGCGCGCCCTCGCCGTCACGCACGACCTGAAGCGCGAGGTTCTTGAGTATCTTGTTGAGCGCTCGCTTGAACTGCGCGAGACGGGCATCCTTGGCGTCGTCGATCTTCGGCGCGCCGCGCCCGGCGGCCGCCCCGGTGGCGAACAGCAGCAGCGTGTCGCTGGTCGAAGTGTCGCTGTCCACGGTCACCGCATTGAAGGTCGAGCCAACCCCCTTTGACAACAGATCCTGCAGCACGGGCGCGGAAATCGGCGCATCGGTTGCGATGAAGGAAAGCATCGTCGCCATGTCCGGCGCGATCATGCCGGCACCCTTGGCAATGCCGTTGATGGTGACCTCGGCGTCGCCCAGCCTGACCGTCGCCGTCGCCACCTTCGGGTAGGTGTCGGTGGTCATGATCGCTTTGGCGGCTTCTACCCACAGGTCCGGCTTCGCCTCCTTGACCATGCCGGCCAGCAGATGGCTGAAGCGGCCGGCGTCCAGCGGCTCGCCGATAACGCCGGTTGAAGCAAGGAATACATCACTCGGCGTGCAGCCGGCCGCCTGCGCTGCCGCCTTGCCGGTTGCCGTGGTCGATTCGCGGCCCTTGCTGCCAGTGAACGCGTTGGCATTGCCGGAATTGACCACCAGGATGCGCGCCTTGCCGGCGCCGAGATTCTCGCGGCAGAAATCGACCGGCGCCGAGGGACATTTCGAACGGGTGAACACGCCGGCGACCGTCGTGCCCGCGTCGAACACCATCGTCAAAAGATCGGTGCGGTTGCGGTACTTGATCCCCGCTTCGGCGGTGGCGATGGCGGTGCCCTCGACTGCGGGCATCTTCGGGTACTTCCTGGGCGCGAGCGGAGAAATCGTCTCGGACATGGCATCTCGATCTGTGGAATACGGAAACCCTGCCGGTTTGCCCGATACCGTAAAACCGCGCAAGGCGGTTTCACGGCTTGGAGTGGAGCGAAAGCAGGCCGTTTTTACTGCGCCATGGCGTCGACGGCCTTCTTCAGCTCCGGATCGGCAACATCGATCTTGGCGGAAGTGCGCAGCGACTTGACCAGTTCGAAATATTTGTCGCGCAGCAGCAACGAGCGGACCTGGTCCTTGACCTGATCGAAGGCCGGCGGCTGCTTGGCCCGCTTGTCCTCGACCTTGATGACATGGAAGCCGAACTGGCTCTGCACAGGCTCCTTGCTATAGGCGCCGACCTCGAGCGCGAATGCCGCCTTCTCGAACTCCGGCACCATCTGGCCGGGGCCGAAATAGCCGAGATCGCCGCCCTGCGCGGCCGAGCCGTCGGACGACTTTTCCTTGGCGACGTCTTCGAACTTGGCACCGCCGTCAAGTTCCTTGATGACAGCCTCGGCTTCTTCCTTGGTCTTCACCAATATGTGCCGCGCCTTGACTTCATTGACCGGCGGGGTGTCGGCCATTTCCTTGTCGTAACGGGCGCGAACGTCCTCGTCGGTGATCTTCTTGCTCACTTCCGCATCGACGACGGCGCTGTGCAGCGCGCGCTCCTGCAGGAACGTCATCCGGCGCTGGAAGTCGGGCGTCTTGTCGAGGCCCTTCGCCTGCGCCTCGGCTGCCATCAGGCGGATTTCGATCGTCGCCGAAAGGGCGGCCGCGCGGCGCTGTTCAGGCGGCAGGCGCGAAAACTGCTGGTCGAGATCATCCTCGGCGATTTTCAGATCTGCTTCGGTGATGGGCTGCCCGTTGATCGTCGCCACCACTGCTTCGGGATCGACCGGAGCGGGTGCGGGCGTTTCCGCAGGCGCGGTTTCCTGCGCGATTGCCAATGTAGCGGGCGCAACCGCGAGCGCCAGCAGGGCGCCAAGGCCGGCAAGGGACGCGCGTCGAATCGAAAAAGGCATCAAAAAACTCTCCGTGGGGATTGGCAGGGCCTTCAAGCCGGCACAAATATGGCCAAATTCGGCACGGCCGCCATCGACGCCGCCACGTTGACATCGCCTGTGCCCCCTCTTATCTGTCCATCGGCTTTGCGTCCAGAGCCGTTTTCCGGGCGCCTTGTTGTCTGAACCTGTTCTGACCCTATCATGGCGGCTTCGCCGGCGCCCCCGGTCGGAAATTCGAACTGAAAGGCCCTTTGATGGTCAGTTTTGGCGGCCTTGCCCGCAAAATCTTCGGCTCCTCCAACGATCGCCGTGTCAAATCGGCGCGACCCAGGGTCCAGGCGATCAACGCCATGGAAAACGAGATGCGCGCGCTGTCCGATGACGAGCTTCGCGCCCGCACCGAGCAATTCCGCCAGGACCTGGCCAACGGCGCCCATATCGACGACCTGCTGGTTCCTGCGTTCGCGGTGGTGCGCGAGGGCGCGCGCCGCGTGCTCGGCCTTCGGCCCTTCGACGTACAGCTCATCGGCGGCATGGTGCTGCATGAAGGCGGGATCGCCGAGATGCGCACCGGCGAAGGCAAGACGCTGGTCGCCACCCTTCCCGTCTATCTCAACGCGCTCGCCGGCAAGGGCGTCCACGTCGTCACCGTCAATGACTATCTGGCGACCCGCGACGCCGGCTGGATGGGCCGCATCTACAAATTCCTCGGCCTGTCGGTCGGCGTCATCGTCCATGGCCTGTCAGACGAGGAGCGGCGCGCCGCCTATGCCTGCGACGTCACCTACGCCACCAACAACGAGCTCGGCTTCGACTATCTGCGCGACAACATGAAGTACGAGCGCGCCCAGATGGTGCAGCGCGGTCACAATTACGCGATCGTCGACGAGGTCGATTCGATCCTGATCGACGAGGCGCGCACGCCGCTGATCATTTCCGGCCCTCTCGAGGACCGCTCGGAAATGTACAACACAATCGATGCCTTCATCCTCCAGCTCGGACCGGACGACTATGAGGTCGATGAGAAGCAGAAGACGGCGATCTTCACCGAGGACGGCACCGAGAAACTGGAAAACCTGCTGCGCGGCGCGGGCCATCTGAAGGGCGAGTCGCTCTACGACGTCGAGAACGTCGCCATCGTCCACCACGTCAACAACGCGCTGAAGGCGCATCGCCTGTTCCAGCGCGACAAGGACTACATCGTCAACAATGGCGAGATCGTCATCATCGACGAGTTCACCGGCCGCATGATGCCGGGCCGCCGCTTCTCCGAAGGCCTGCACCAGGCGCTCGAGGCCAAGGAGCATGTGACGATCCAGCCCGAGAACCAGACGCTGGCCTCGGTGACCTTCCAGAACTATTTCCGCATGTACAAGAAGCTGGCCGGCATGACCGGCACGGCGGCGACCGAAGCGGAAGAGTTCGGCAACATCTACGGTCTTGGCGTCACCGAAATTCCGACAAACGTTCCGGTCCAGCGCATTGATGAAGACGATGAGGTCTACCGGACGGTCGAGGAAAAATACAAGGCCATCGTACGCGAAATCCGCGAAGCCCACGCCAAGGGCCAGCCGACGCTGGTCGGAACGACCTCCATCGAAAAGTCGGAACTGCTCGCCGAGCGCCTGCGCAAGGATGGGTTCAAGAATTTCGAGGTGCTGAACGCGCGTCATCACGAGCGTGAGGCGGCGATCGTGGCGCAGGCCGGCAAGCCGGGCGCCATCACAATCGCCACCAACATGGCCGGTCGCGGCACCGACATTCAGCTAGGCGGCAACGCCGAGATGCGGATCGCCGAGGAACTTGGCGATATGCCGGCCGGACCCGAGCGCGAAGCTCGGGAGAAGGCGATCCATGACGACGTGGCGCGGCTCAAGGAAAAGGCGCTTGCCGCCGGCGGGCTTTTCGTGCTCGCCACCGAGCGGCATGAGAGCCGCCGCATCGACAACCAGTTGCGCGGCCGCTCCGGCCGCCAGGGCGATCCGGGCCGCTCGAAATTCTTCCTGTCGCTGCAGGACGATCTGATGCGCATCTTCGGGTCCGAGCGCATGGACGGCATGCTACAGAAGCTCGGCCTCAAGGAGGATGAGGCGATCATCCATCCCTGGATCAACAAGGCGCTGGAAAAGGCGCAAAAGAAGGTCGAGGCGCGCAACTTCGATATCCGCAAGAACCTGCTGAAATATGACGACGTCATGAACGACCAGCGCAAGGTCGTGTTCGCGCAGCGCCTCGAACTGATGGACGGCGAGAATCTCGGCGAAACGGTCGCCGAGATGCGCCAGGACGTCATTGACGACCTTGTCGCCAAGCATATTCCCGAGAACGCCTATTCCGAACAGTGGGACGCCGTGGGCCTCAAGGAAGGCGTCCTCCAGTATCTCAATCACGATCTGCCGATCGAGGATTGGGTGCAGGAGGAAGGCATCGCCGAAGACGATATCCGCGATCGCATCACCGAACAGGCCAACGCTGCCGCGGCCGACCGGGCTGAGCGGTTCGGGCCCGAGGTGATGACCTATGTCGAGCGCTCGATCGTGCTCCAGACGCTCGACCATCTGTGGCGCGAGCATCTGGTCAATCTCGATCACCTGCGTTCCGTTGTCGGCTTCCGCGGCTACGGCCAGCGCGATCCGCTGAACGAGTATAAGTCGGAGGGCTTCGAGCTGTTCCAGGCGATGCTCGGCAACCTTCGCCAGGCGGTCACCGCGCAGCTCATGCGCGTCGAACTGGTGCGCGAAGCTGCCGAAGCGCCACCCCCGCAGGCTCCGGCCACGCATGGGCATCATTTCGACGCCAATACCGGCGAGGATTCCTTCGGCGATGTCGCTACGGCGGTTCTGGAAGACCCGCGCGTCGTGCCGGCCGAAGAACGCGATCCGAGCAATCCGCAAAGTTGGGGCAAGGTGGGACGCAACGAGCCCTGCCCCTGCGGTTCGGGCAAGAAATACAAGCACTGCCACGGCGCATTCGCCTGAACCACTCGGGCATCAACCGGCATGAAACGGCCCGGCCTCGCGCCGGGCCGTTTCATGTTCGGCTCCTGTCCCCCGTCCCGAACCGTTTCTTAAACAGTCTTGCATAAGCCTCCCTGACGGAAATCGGAGTGTACGGGGTGCGGTTTTCCGCGGCATCGACGGCAGAAAGACTTTTGCCTGCGCGCCTTGCGCTGAGGGTCGCGCCGCTGCTCGGCCGCGTCGACGCGGCCCTTTTCGCCGCCGATGAACGCGGCGTGGCCGGGCGAATGTCGCTGATCGCCTTTGCCATCCGTATCGTCAGCGCTGTCATCGCTTTTGCCAGCCAGGTATTTCTGGCCCGCTGGATGGGCAGCTTCGAATTCGGCATCTTCGTGCTGGTCTGGCTGACCGTGGTCATTGTCGGCGATCTGTCCTGCTTCGGCTTCCAGACCTCCGTCATCCGCTTCATTCCCGAATTCCGAGAAAAGCACATGCTCGCCGAACTGCGCGGCGTGCTGGTCGCCAGCCGGATGTTCGCGCTGGTGGCCGCGACGGCGGTGGCAGGGTCCGGCGCGCTCGGCATCTGGCTATTCGCCGATTCCATCGACAGCTACTACGTCGTGCCGTTCCTGCTCGGCGTGCTCTGCCTGCCGATGATTGCCCTATCGGACGTGCTCCAGGGAATTGCTCGGGCGCATTCCTGGGCGATATCGGCGCTGTCGCCCACTTTCATAACTCGCCCGATCCTGATTCTGGCCTTCATGGCCGCCGCATTGCTGGCAGGCTTCGCGCCGACCGCGCAAACGGCGATGATCGCGGCGATCCTGGCGACCTACGTCACCACCGTCATTCAACTCGTGACGGTAACTGCTCGAGTAGGCCGTGGCGTGCCCGGTGGGCCGCGCAAGGTGCATCTGCGCGCCTGGCTGGTGGTTTCCCTGCCGATCTTCCTGGTCGAGGGATTCTATTTTCTGGTGACCAATGCCGATGTGCTGATGGTGGGCTTCTACATGAGCCCGGACGACGTCGCCGTGTACTTCGCCACCGTCAAGGTCTTGTCGCTGGTGCATTTCGTCTATTTCGCCGTCAGGGCCGGCGTGGCGCAACGCTATGCACAGTTTACGCATGGTGATCCCGGCCGGCTGGCCGCCTTTGCCCGCGAAACCGTTTCCTGGACCTTCTGGCCTTCCCTGCTGATGGCGCTTGGACTTCTGGCGCTCGGCAAGCCGATGCTGATGCTGTTCGGGCCGAGCTTCGTCGCCGGCTATCCGCTGCTGTTTCCGCTCGTCTTCGGCGTCCTTGCGCGCGCCGCCGTTGGCCCATGCGAGAGCCTGCTTACGATGAGCGGAAACCAGAATATCTGCGCTCTGGTCTTTGCCTTGACGCTTGCCATCAACATAGCGCTCAACATGCTTCTCATTCCGCAATTCGGTCTCTGGGGCACGGCGATCGCCACCTCCGCCGCAATGGTCTTCGAAGCGCTGGCACTGTCCTTCACGGTCTGGCGCAAGCTTGGCATCGTCATGGCGATCCTCGCGCCGCCGCAACTCACCAGGGAGAGGCCCTGATGGCTGCCATACCCCTTCTTGAGGAAACGAGCGGCGGTCCCTCCGGCGCGATGATTTCGGGCCTTGCCGACTACCGCCGCGACAAACTCGGCGAAGAACCGCGGACCGAGCTGCTCGAAAGCCGCCGGCCGCCGCGTCGTCTGTCCATCTATCCTGCTTCCGCCGGCTTCGACCTGATCGAAGAACTGGACCACCTCTGCGTCAGAACGGTTGAGCCGAACATATTCTTCAATCCGCGCTTTCTCGCCCCGGCAATGCCGCGCCTGGAAGACCGTGAGGTGCGGCTGGCGGTCATGCGCGACGGCGACGACGACCAGCGCAGCCGGCTGCGTCTGCTGGTGCCGTTTTCGGTGGAACGCCAAACCGGTCCGCTTGGCATTTCCATCATGCGCGCCTGGTCCAGCCCCTTTGGCCCGCTTGGCACTCCGCTGCTCGACCGCGACGACCCCGCAGGCGTCGTCGAGGATTTCTTCGCGATCCTGGCGCGCCCGCATCTGCGGCTGCCGAAGGTATTCGTGCTGCCCGACATGCGCCTTGACGGCACCGTGGCGGCAATTCTGCGCAATGTTGCCGAAACGCGTGGCCTGCCGCTGACGACGACAGGCGAGTTCGAGCGACCGGCCCTCGAAAGCGAACTGGAAGGCGACGACTATCTCAAGGCCTCGCTGCGGGCGCATCACTACCGCGAATTCCGCCGGCTGAAGCGGCGGCTGGCCGACACCGGCAAGCTGGAGCATGTCGTGGCACGCGGGCAGGACGAGATCCGCCATGGGATCGAAGCCTTCCTGACGCTCGAGGCTGCTGGCTGGAAAGGCCGGCGGCGCACCGCCATGGCGATCGACCGCTACCGGGCTGCATTCGCCCGCGAGGCGCTGCACCGCCTGGCCGAACAGGATTTATGCCGGGTGCATTCGCTGACACTCGACGGAGAAATGATCGCCAGCGTGATCGTGCTGGTCGAAGCGGGCCGTGCCTACACGTGGAAGACCACCTATGACGAAAAATATGCCGCCTATTCGCCTGGCGTGCTTTTGATGATCGAGGTTACAAAGCAGCATCTCGACGATCCGAATATCGACATGACCGATTCATGCGCAGTGCCCGACCATCCAGTCATGAGCAGGCTGTGGTCCGAACGCAAGCCGATGGGAACCATTCTTGTCGGCCTGACGCCCGGCGCAGACCGGGCCACGCGCCAGGCCGCAAGCCAGCTTCACCTCTACCGCGAATCCCGCAACATGGCGCGCATCCTGCGCAACCGGGTGAAAAGTCTTTTCAAGCGGCGCTGAAATCGTCTCTCAGCGCTCGCCTTCTCTCCTTGCCCGCTCACGCAACTGGCGGCGGATAACCTTGCCCGTCGTCGTCAGCGGCAGGTCTTCGACGAATTCGATCTCACGCGGATATTCATGCGCTGAAAGCCGCTCGCGAACCCAGGTCCTGATCTCGTCCGCAAGCCGCCTGTCGCCGACGGTACCCGGCTTCAGCACCACATAGGCCTTGACCAGTTCGGTGCGCAGCGGATCGGGCTTGCCGACCACCGCCGCCAGCGCCACCGATGGATGGCCGGTCAGGCAATCCTCCACCTCGCCCGGCCCGATGCGGAAACCCGCCGAGGTGATGACATCGTCGTCGCGGCCGAAGAAATGCACATAGCCGTCCTCATCCTCGGTCCCCTGATCGCCGGTGGTCATCCATTCACCGATGAATTTGGCGGCGGTCGCTTCAGGGTTTTGCCAATATTCCAGGAACATCACCGGATCAGGCCGCCGGATCGCGATCTGACCGGGCTCTCCCGCTTCGAGGCGACGCCCCTCGCCATCAATGACCGCGGCCGTGTGGCCCGGCACCGGCTTGCCGATCGCGCCCGGGCGGCTGACGCCGAGCACCGCCATCGAAGATAGCACGAGATTGCACTCGGTCTGGCCGTAGAATTCGTTGATCGCCAAGCCGAGTTCGGCCCGCGCCCATTCGAAGGTTTCGCGGCCGAGCGATTCGCCACCCGAACCGATGGTGCGCAGCGACAGCTTGAAGCGCCTGCCGATGTCAGGAACCGTTCTCAACATGCGCAGCGCCGTCGGTGGAATGAACGCGTTGCGCACCGCCATCTTTTCGGCAAGCAGGAGCGCAGACTCGGGGTGGAACTTCTCGGAGCGCCCCACCACCACCGGCACGCCGAAATAAAGCCCCGGCAACAGTACATTGAGCAGCCCGCCCGCCCACGCCCAGTCGGCAGGCGTCCACAGCCGGTCGCCCGGCTGCGGCAGGAACTCATGGTGCATCTGCACGCCCGGCAGATGGCCGAGCAAAACGCGATGCCCGTGCAGCGCTCCTTTCGGCTGGCCGGTGGTGCCGGAGGTGAAGATCATCATCGCCGGATCGTCAGGGCCGGTGTCTTCCGCAATGTGATCGGCCGGATTGTCGGCGATCATCCTGTGGAAGTCATCGGCCCCGGCTTCGGCACCGTTGATCGAAACGATCTGTTCGAGATCGCGCAGTTCGCCGACAATATTGCGAAGTTTCGCCACTCCTGCCGAAGTGGTGACCACCGCCTTTACGCCGGCGGCGCCGAGCCGATAGCGCAACGCCTCCGCCCCGAACAGCAGCGCCAGCGGCACGGCGATGGCGCCCAGCTTGTAAATCGCGACATGGGCGATGGCCGTCTCGAAACTTTGCGGCAAAAGTAGCGCCACGCGGTCGCCGCGCCGGACACCATGCCGCTTCAGCCCCCTGGCGAAGGCATTGGAGCGAGCGGCGAGTTCGCCAAAGGTCAACCGTTCAGGCTCGCCTTCCGCATGATAGTCGAGCAGCGCCGTACGGTCAGGCTCGATCGCTGCCCAGCGGTCGGATACGGCCGTGCCTATATTGAACCGACTGGGGATGACCCACCGAAAATCGTGGTAGAGAAGATCGTAGCTGTCGCGCCGCTCGAGCATGAATGTCATCCGCGGTCCCACACGAGGAAAACCCCTGTCCGGAATATCGCCGGGGATGTGATGGCGTCAATCGAAGCGCTATTCCGTGGCAGCCCTTTCGGCCCGCTTGGCGGCCCGCTCGCAACGTTTCCTGAATTCCTCGACCTCAGCTTCGGTCAGGTGCTCGATGCCGATGAACCGGTTCTGGCCCTTGCCGACCCGAATCAGTTCATCGAGCTTCGCCTGCATGGCTGCGCCGTCACGATTTTGCGTGTTCTGGATCAGGAACACCATCAGGAAGGTGATGATTGTCGTGCCGGTGTTGATGATCAGTTGCCAGGTGTCGGAAAAGCCGAGAAGCGGACCGGTCGCCGCCCAGACGACAATGATCGCGCAGCAGGCGATGAATGTCATCGGCATGCCCGCCGCATGCGCAACCCGGTTCGCAACGTGAGTGAACGTTTTGCTGAGAGACATTTAACAACCCGATCAGGCGTTTGGAGGCAAGATACCAGCAGCGCTGATCTGAACGGAAAAGATGATCATTAGTTCCGCCGAGCCGCATCCAGCGACCTCAGCAGCGCATGATCGTAAACCTCCAGCCAGGGCCGCAAGTCAAAACCCGGATCGGTCAGCAGCCTTTGGCGAAGTGTGACCCGGACGACGGAGAGCTCGTGCCGCGAGTTGATCGACGGCGGCTCGAACTGGCGACGGTCGAGCGCCGCCTCGACCTTGCGCTTGAAGCATACCAGTTCCGGCAAGCCGAACCGGTCCAGCATCGACTGGAAACGCGCATGTGCCTGCCGGTCGAATATCTTCCCCTGACATGGATGCGGCGGAAAGCCATATCCGCATGGCACGAATCCCGTCGGAATCGGCGTTGTGCGTGCGTGGGTGCGGCCGCTTCCAAGAAGGCCTGGGCTGAGAAATGCGGGATAGGATCCGGAAATCGTCTGCGCCGTCGTATGCATCACCTCCAGGCGGCCGACCGGCGTCTCGATGATCCAGTCGAGATCGCTTGCGGCGAGTTCGCCGAGGAGCGGACGTGGAAGTTCGGAGAAGGTTGCACCTTGCCATCCTGCCAGCAATTCATGCATGCCATCCATGCCGGAGCGCAGCTTGACGCGGGCCTGCCGGCTGGCGATGCCGATGTCGAAGCACCGCTTGTGCCGATCGGCGGGACTGATCGCGGCGCCATCCTCGCCCGCATCCAGGAGCCCGGCCCTTTGAGGGGCAAACAACGCGTGTTCGGCGACGCAAAGTGCGATGCCGTGGTTCCACAGGCGCGGAACGGAGCTGATCGTCTCGAACGCCACCGGCCGAAGCTGGAAAATGCGCTCGATGCGCAAGGAGGCCGCCGCCGAGCGCACCACAAGTGCCTGATCGGTTGCGGCCACCACAGTTGGCTCCCGATCATGAGAGAATGCGCCGATCGCGCCGAAAGCCCCCAGGCTCCAGCGCCACGTCGAAGCGCCAAGTGCCTCAGCGAGCCAGTCGAAAGAACTTTGGGTGGCAGCCAAGCGGGTCAATCCTCTTCGAAGAAAGATCGGCTCGTCTATCGGCCGCCTATCAAAAAATCGCAACGCCGCCTATGTTGCCCCGGCGTTGATGGAAGGGCGAGGTGGCGCGAATGCCGAAGGAGCAAGCAGACACAAACGCGCCGAGCGTCTTGCGTCCGCCTGCGGAAGTCTTTGCCGCGTTCCTCAAACTTGGGCTGACCTCGTTCGGTGGGCCGATCGCGCATCTGGGCTATTTTCGTCAGGAATTCGTCGTTCGTCGCCGATGGATCGATGAGGCCGGCTATGCCGATCTGGTGGCGCTTTGCCAATTCCTGCCCGGTCCCGCCAGCAGCCAGGTCGGCTTCGCTCTCGGCCTGCTACGCGGCGGCCCGCTCGGGGCGCTTGCCGCCTGGACCGCCTTTACCCTGCCATCCGCAATTCTACTGCTTCTCTTCGCCTCCGGCGCAACGGCGCTCAGTGGCCCGGTTGGAGACAATTTGCTTCACGGCTTGAAACTGGTCGCGGTCTGCGTCGTCGCCCAGGCCGTCTGGGGCATGGCGCGAACGCTGGCCCCCGACGTCCAGCGCGCCAGCATCGCGGCAATTGCGGCGTTGACTGCGATCTTCGTTGCAGGATCGACCGGACAGCTTTCCGCGATCGTGCTTGGCGGGCTCGCCGGCTTTTACCTGTGCCGCCAAGACGCTGCGCAAACCATCGGAAAACTCGCATTTCCGGTCTCGAAGCGTGTCGGCGGCGCCGCGCTACTGACGTTTTTCCTGTTGCTGGTCTTGTTGCCGCTGGCCGCGAGTTCGGGGCTCTCTCAGGGCCTCTCGCTGTTCGATGCCTTCTACCGCGCCGGCGCGCTGGTCTTCGGCGGTGGTCATGTCGTTTTGCCGCTGCTTGAGGCGGAGGTGGTGCAGCCGGGCTGGGTCGGCACCGACGCCTTCCTCGCCGGCTACGGCGCCGCGCAGGCAGTGCCCGGACCTCTGTTCACCTTCGCGGCCTATCTCGGCGCGGTGATGGGTCCGGAGCCGAACGGCATGGCCGGCGCGGCCATCTGCCTGCTTGCGATCTTCCTGCCGGGCTTCCTGCTCGTCATCGGCGCGCTGCCGTTCTGGGATGCGTTTCGCCGCCGCCCGGCCGCGCAGGCGATCATGCGTGGAACCAACGCCGCGGTTGTCGGCATTCTCGCCGCGGCGCTTTACGACCCGGTGTGGACAAGCACGGTGGACGGACCAGGCGATATCGGACTGGCACTGCTGGGGTTCGCCCTGCTTGTCCTTCTCAAGACGCCGCCATGGGTTGTGGTGGTTTTCGTAGCTTCGGGAGCCATGCTGATCGGGCTCATCTGATCAAGACACGATCCGGTCGCCGTCAGTGCTTCATGAAGCGGCGATGATGGCGTCCCGCGCGACGAAACGTTGCCAGTTTGCGTCCTTCGTCTCGTCATCCGCCTCTTCCTGTTCCGCGCAGTTGAGCCGCAGGTGCCGATCGCCGAACGGTGCATCGACGAATGCACAATGATGCGGGTTCGGGCCATCATGCGCGTTGGGACGGAAATGGCGACAGGTGATGCACATGCGCTGGAGCGGAATATCGCCATTGATCTGCAAGGTGCGGATGAGCTTGACCAGCATGCGCAGGAACGCCGCCTGCTCGGCCGGCGCGAGAGCCTCGACAGCGCTGCCAAGGAAATCCGGCCATTCCATCGTACGGGCGGCGAGGGCCTCTCCGTCGGTGGTGAGTTTGAGCGTGATCGAGCGCTTGTCGGTTCCCGCTTCCTTGCGAGCGAGGCCCTTGGCGACGAGCGAGTTCACCATATCGCTCGCAGTCGGAGCGGAAACGCCAAGAAGCTTGGCCAGCGCTGAAAGATGCAGCCCCGCCGGCGCCTCGCGCAACATCGAGAGCGCCTGGCCTTGTGTCGGCGTCACGCCAGCCGATCCGGCTCCCTTCCAAGCCCGGCTTTTCAGCACGAGGCCGATCCTGACCAGACCGCCGGTTATGCGCCGGGCGATCGGCTCACTGATCGCATCGAAGATCGCCACCATCTAACTTAGGAGTCCTAATAATCTACTTGACATCGATGATTGTTAGCACTCCTAATTATCAATGTCCACGGAAAGCGTAGGACCGGACGACCTTCGCACCGTCGCAAAGGTCAATCAGAAAGCACAAGGGTATCAGCCATGAAAACCAAAGCCACCTTCTATCATGCCGGATGCAACGTATGCGTCGATGCCGAGCGGCAGCTTGCGACGGCGCTCGATCCGGCCCGCTACGATACCGAGATCGTGCATCTCGGCGAACAGCGCGCTCGCCTGGCGGAGGCCGAAGCGGCCGGGGTCAAGTCCGTGCCGGCTTTCGTACTCGACGGTCAAGCCTACCACATCAACTTCGGCGCCGCGCTCAGCGATCTCAAATAGCTTGAAAACCGTGGACCGGCAGGGCCGTGCCGGTCCACTCTCCTACTGATTTGCTGGCATGCGTGAGAAGAAAAATATGACCAAGATGCTTCAACCCGCTCCCGACTGGGACATCATGCAATGGCTGAACGCCGACCGGCCGCTCGATCTCGCGAGTTTGCGGGGCCGGGTCGTCGTCGCTGCGGCCTTTCAGATGCTATGCCCTGGATGCGTCATGCAAACCATTCCGCGAATGCGGCAGGTCCACTCCCTGTTTGCAACGAACGATGTGGCGGTGGTGGGGCTGCACACCGTCTTCGAGCACCATGAAGCAATGATGCCGACGGCACTCGCCGCATTCCTTTACGAATACAAGGTCACATTTCCAGTCGGCGTCGATCGGCCGGGCGAGCGAGGCGACCCAATCCCCTCGACCATGCGGCGCTATGCGATGCAGGGCACCCCGACGCTCATCCTCATCGATCGGTTCGGGCGGCTTCGACGCCAAGTCTTCGGGCACATTCCCGACCTCCAGCTCGGCGCCGAGATCATGGCGCTGATACGGGAAGCTCGATCGGACATACCGACCCACGAAGAAGGAGCAGCAAGTGCCGGCACCGAAGCAGCATCGGATTGCGATGATCGGGGTTGCCCGGTCTAGCCTGTGCTCCGGCATGCGTCATCGCGGGATGGATGCTGGGGTGGCTTTTGGCGATAGTCGTGCGGGTCTCTGGTGCCCCCTGCCGGAATCGAACCAGCACTCCTCTCGGAACCTGATTTTGAGTCAGGCGCGTCTACCAGTTCCGCCAAGGGGGCCTCGCCCTTTCGAGCGGACGGCTGCGGACTATACGGTCCAGCGGCCACTCGTCAACAGGTCTGTGCCGATTTCGTGACCGGATGCCCTCCGATAGCCATTGTGCCTCGGAATAAATCTCCCTAGACAGGGGCTAGCCCACCGACGGAAATCTCCATGCTTCGCAGATTATATGACTGGACCATGTCGCTCGCCGCGCGGAAATCCGCGGAAGCCTGGCTCGCCATCATTGCCTTCGTCGAAAGCTCGGTCTTTCTGGTTCCGGCCGACGTGCTCTATCTGCCGATGGCCCTGTCACGGCCGAAACGCGCCTACCGCTATGCCATAGTCGCAACGGTCGCCTCGGTGCTCGGCGGAGTGGCGGGCTGGTATATCGGCTATTACGCTTATGAGACGATCGCCAAGCCGATTCTCGAATTCTACGGCAAGTTCGACGAATTCGAAGCCTTGCGCACTTCCGGCGGCATGGGCTTCATACTGCTGATGCTGATCACCTCGGGCCTGTCGCATCTGCCGCCGATCAAGGTCGTGACCATCCTGGCCGGCGTCATGCACGTCAATATCTGGATATTCGTCCTGTCGGCGATCGTCGCACGCGGAGCGCGTTTTCTGTTCCTCGCCTGGCTCCTGCGTACCTATGGCGAGCCGATCCGCGAGTTCATCGAAAAGCGCCTCGGCATGCTCGCCGCCGCCGGTGCCGCCGCCCTGATTTTGCTCTATATCCTGATCAGATACGTCTTCTGATCGAAGCCCAGCCGGAACGACCCGAATCATGTCCACTCTGACCCAGCCGACAAGCAGCGTCCAGACGATCGCGGCACTCCTGCTTGCGGTCCTCATGGCCGCGACCGTCGGCTCCGCGCTCGGCTTCGAACATATCGGCGGCTACATTCCCTGCAAGCTGTGTCTGGAACAGCGCACGCCTTATTATGTCGGCATTCCGCTGATGGCGGTGGCGGCACTGTCCTCGACCATGAAGTGGCCGAGCGTGATGACGCGTGGCCTGCTTCTCATCGGCGGCCTGCTGATGCTCTACGGACTTTATCTCGGCGTCTTCCATGCCGGCGTCGAATGGGGCTGGTGGCCCGGACCTGCGGATTGCGGCGCGATCGTCGCGCCCGCCGAAGGCGGCAGCGGCGGCATATTGGATGCGATCAATACGGTAATCCCGCCCTCATGCGACAAGGCCGCGCTGCGCATACTCGGCTTGTCGCTCGCCGGCTGGAATGCCATCGCCAGCCTGTTGCTCGCGGTCATCGCCTTTCGGGGCGCAGTGGGAAAGCCTTGAATATCGGTGGGGAGCCGGATCAGGGTTCCAGTTCGACGTCCCAGTAGAGATAGTCCAGCCAGCTTTCATGCAGATAGTTCGGCGGGAACAGCCGGCCGTTATTGTGCAGATCGTGCACGGTCGGCTTGTAAGGCTTCTGCGTCGGCCACATTTTTGCCTGGGCCGGCATGAGCCCGCCCTTGCGCAGATTGCACGGCGAACAGGCGGCGACGACATTTTCCCAGGTGGTGGCGCCGCCGCTGTGGCGGGGAATGACGTGATCGAAAGTCAGGTCCTCATGCGTGCCGCAATACTGGCATTGAAAACGGTCGCGCAGGAACACGTTGAACCGGGTGAACGCCGGATGGCGCGACGGCTTCACATAACATTTTAGGCTGACGACGCTCGGCAGCCGCATCGAAAATGATGGCGACGATACGGCATGCTCATATTCGGCGACGATGTTCACCCGATCCAGGAAGACAGCCTTGATCGCGTCCTGCCACGACCAGAGCGACAGGGGATAGTAGCTGAGCGGACGATAATCCGCGTTCAGCACCAGTGCGGGAAGGCCATCCGGAGATACGGCGACCGTCACTAGCAGCTACTCCCGAGTTGATGAAACATCCTGAGCACAAATAGTGTACGCCCTAGATGACATCGATGTGAAGCATTTTCGCCGATTTGACCGGGGCAGAAAAATCTCGAAATTCCAAGTTTTACGTCACCTGTATCGGCGGAGCCGCGTCGCGGCCGCGCGTTTCGCGGTAATATGCCCAGAAAAGCCGCGCCGCCACGCCTCGCCATGGCGCCCATGATTCGGCAAGTTCAATCAGCGCTTTTTCCGCCGGGCGCGGCGAAATCGCCAATGCATGGCCGACCGCGCTTTGCAACGCGACGTCGCGCGCCGGAAAAATATCGGGATGACCGGCAGAAAACAGCAGATAGCATTGCGCCGTCCACGGCCCGATGCCGGAAACCGCGGTCATCCGGCCGATCGCCTCGCCGGCGTCCAGCCCGCACAGATGGTCGAGGTCGAGGCCATCGCGCACAGCTTGCGCGACCGCCAGCAAGGTGCGCTGCTTGGGCCGTGACAGGCCGGCCTTTCGAAATATTTCCTCTCCAGCGTCCAGCACTGCCTGCGGCGTCAATGGATCGACAAGCTTCACCAACCGGCCGAGGATAGCGTCGGCGCTGGCGCGGGACACCTGCTGGGCGACGATGATGGAAACGAGGCTGCCGAAACCCGGTTCGGAGAGCCGGAGCGGCACATTCCCGGCCACCGCGCGAACGGGAAGCAGGCGCGGGTCGATGGCACAGAGCGCCTCCAGTCCGGTGGCGATGTCGTCAGGCGTGGAGATGCGGCGCATGAGTGGCTTGTCCCTTTCGGCGCGGCAAAGTAGCAATCGCTCGATGATCCCTTCAACCCGAATTCCCGCCCGAACATGAGCGCGCCCGTTTTTCGTTTCGCGCCGAGCCCGAACGGCGAGCTTCATCTCGGCCATGCCTATTCGGCGCTGCTCAACGAGCAGTTGGCAGCGGCGATCGGCGGACGCCTGCTGCTCAGGATAGAGGATATCGACACGACCCGCTGCACGCCGGAGTTCGAGGCCGGAATCCTGCGCGATCTTTCATGGCTCGGCATTCGATGGGAGGAGCCGGTTCGCCGTCAATCGGAGCATTTCGACGCCTACCGCGATATGCTGGAAAGGCTTTCGCGCGACGATCTCGTCTATCCGGCCTTCATGAGCCGCGGCGAAATTCGCGCTCATATCGCCGAGAGCGAGGCGAAGGGCCGGCACTGGCCACGCGACCCGGACGGCGTGCCGATCTACCCGGCAACCGACAAGCAACTGTCGTCATCCGAGCGCAAGCGGCGGATCACCGAAGGCGCACCATTTTCCTGGCGCCTCGATATGCAGGCGGCCTTGTCGAGCCTGCCCGCACCATTGGCATGGACCGAGTTTACCGACGAGGGCCTGGGCGGCAGCCGTGCCGTCGAGGCGCGACCTCAGGAATGGGGTGATGTCGTCATCGCGCGACGTGAAATCCCGACCAGTTATCACCTGTCGGTGGTCACTGACGATGCGCTGCAAGGCGTCAGCCATGTCGTGCGCGGTCGCGATCTCTACGCGGCAACCAGCGTTCAGCGCCTGTTGCAGGAACTGCTCGGCCTGCCTGCGCCCGCCTATTTCCATCACCGCCTGATTCTCGGGCCGGACGGGCGGAAACTGTCCAAAAGCCTTGGCGACAGCGGGTTGGCTGCGTTGCGTGACGGCGGCGCCACGCCCGCCGACATCAGACGCATGGTCAAACTTTGGTGAAGCGATGCGCCGCCTCGTTCAACTCTGCTGATAGCTTGGCTCAATCATTCAGCTTTGCCCGGCGCGCAAAAGCCGGCTAGAGAACCCGCCGGTCCGGAGCGTCGTTGAGTCCATTCGGGCCGCAGGGGCGCACTGTCCTTTTAGTGCAGGGCGTTATTGGCTTGGTTCAGCGATCATCGCTGGAAGCGAAAATTTGCCGATCGGGCGGCAAGCATCAGGGTTTTCATCAGACATGACAGGTTTGAAACGGCTCATTCCCGCCACCTTCGTCGTGCTCTGGTCGTCGGGTTTCATCGGCGCCCGCTATGCCATGCCCTGGGCCGAACCGTTCACCTTCCTTGCCGGCCGGTTCGTTCTGGCGTTCGCCATATTGGCGTTGCTAGCCGTGCTCGTCGGCGCACGAAAAACCAGCCGGCGTGACGCATTCCACGCCGCCGTCGCCGGGGCACTGATGCACGGTGTCTATCTCGGCGGCGTGTTCTGGGCAATCCGCCAGGGTCTGCCCGCCGGCATTGCAGCCCTGATTGCCGGCCTTCAGCCCTTGATCACCGCCGTTTTCGCCGGCCGGATTCTCGGTGAGGAAATCACGCCGCGCCATTGGGCGGGACTTGCCGCGGGTTTCGCCGGCGTGGCGATCGTGCTCTCGCCGGCGTTCGGCGCGAGCGGCGGCGTCACCTTCGCCACGCTTGCCGCCGCCTTTGTCGGCATGGCCGGCATGACGGCAGGCACCATCTGGCAAAAGAAATTTGCCACAGGCGGCGACCTGGTAACGGGTACGCTCTGTCAGTATCTCGGCGGCGCCGCGCTCATGATCGCCGGCTCCGTCGCGTTCGAAACGCAGACCGTCACAGTCAACGGCGAATTGATCTTCGCCATGGTCTGGCTGGTACTGGTGCTGTCGATCGGCGCGATCTTCCTGCTGATGCTGTTGATCCGCGACGGAGAGATGTCGAAAGTCTCGTCGCTGTTCTACCTGGTGCCGGTGGTGACCGCCCTGATGGCTTGGGCGTTGTTCGGCGAACAACTGACGATGGTGCAGCTTGCCGGCATGGTGCTGGCGAGTTTCGGCGTCGGCCTTGCCACGGCACAGCGGCCGGGCTCGGCGACCACCACTGCAAGCTGAGGCAGACGCCGGCGGTTGCCTGACGAGGATGTCGGGCAGCCGCCGGCATCAGGTTGCAGACTTTACTTACCGAGCCAGACGGTACCCGCCTCGTTGATGACCGGAACGCCGACCGAGTTGCCGTATTCGGTCCAGGAGCCGTCATAGTTGCGCGCTTCGTAGCCAAGAATGCGCTTCAGCGCAAACCAGGTATGGCTCGAGCGCTCGCCGATGCGGCAGTAGGTGATGACCGGACGCGAGCCGTCGATGCCCTTCGCCGCATAGATTTTGCGGATTTCTTCGATCGGCTTGTAGGTGCCATCCTCATTGACGATGGTCGCCCAGGGAACATTCTCGGCCTTCGGAATATGGCCGGCGCGGATCGACAGTTCCTTGACGCCCTCCGGCGCGAAGATCTTGCCCGTATATTCGTCGGGCGAGCGGATATCGACCAGCCGTCCATCAATGCGGCCCTCGACGAAATCCAGCACGTCGGGAAGGCGCGCGCGCAGCGTGTTGTCGCGCTCCGGCAGCTTGATCGAAGAAGCATCGAATTTGGGCAGGTCGGCGGTCAGCGGCAGCTTGCTCGCCTCCCATAGCTTGCGGCCGCCATCGAGCAGCTTGGCACGGTCGCCGAAGCCATAGACGTCGAGAATCCACACGCCCCAGGCGGCGAACCAGTTGTTGTTGTCGCCGTAAACGATGACGGTGGTGTCGTCGGTGACGCCGGCGCTGCGCAGTTGCGCCTCGAATTTTTCGCGCGGCGCGATGTCGCGATTGATCGTATCGACCAGGTCGGTATGCCAATTGAGATTGATGGCGCCCGGAATGTGGCCGCCCTCATATACGCCCGGGTCGACGCTTACCTCGAAGATGCGCACGTTCGGATTGTCGAGATTGTCGCGAAGCCAGTCCGCGCTGACCAGAGGGCCACTTGGAATTGACATGATCGTTGCCTCCTTGATGAGATCACACGAAAATAGGCCGTTCTCGCCCCCTGGAGGGGGGACAAAATTTCAAAAAAAAGCTGCAGGCCGGAATAGATTATCACCAAGCTTGCTGAGCATAAACTTGTTTCGTGAGTTCGGCGGTCGCGCTCGCTCGGCCTATTCCTTGACACTCAGAGTGCCCACCCGGGCGCGCGCATCGAGATAGCGGGTGATGGCGGCGTTCAACTCGCCGCCAAGAATGAAGATTGCCGAGACGATGTAGAGGAAGACCACGGCGATCATGATTGAGGCAAGCCCTGCATAAGTGGTCACGTAAGAGGAGAAATGATCGAGATAGGTGGCAAAAGCCGTCGAGCCGATCAGCCAGGCCACCAGCGTGAAAAGGATGCCGGGCACGATTGCCGTGAACCGCCGCTTGCCGTCCGGCAGCCAGAAGTGCACCGCGATCAGGCCGAGCACGATCACCGTGGACGCGATGACGAAGCGCCACAGCGTGATCGTGCCCATATAAGGCTCGATCCACTCGAAATTGGCTTGCGCCAGGCGCGCCAGGATTGGCGCGAACACCAGGAGCACGCTGATCACCACGAATCCGATTGTGGCAATCAGCACGAAAGCCAGGCTCTGAAGCCGTCGGTAGACGAAAGACCGCGTCTCGACGACGCGATAGGCCCGGTTGAGCGAGGTACGCAGCGCCTCGATGCCGTTGGAGGCGAAGAACGCCGCCAGCACCACGCCGTAGGTCAAAAGGTCGGTGCGCTGCACGGTCAGCACATTGACCACCTCCCTGGCGATCGGGGCGGCGATCTGCTGCGGCCATGTGTCGAAAACCAGATGGACGGCTGTGTCGGCGAACGCCTGTGCGCCGAGAAAACTGGCAAGCGTGGTCGCGAAGATCAGGAACGGAAACAGTGCCATCAAGGCCGAGATCGCCAGATGACTGGCCATCGACCAGCCGTCATCATAGTTGAAATGGCCAAACGCGTCGAAAATGACGCGTTTGACGGCGACGATCTTCCTCAAGACTGCTCCCCTCTGATTGTCTCGTGGTCGCGAATATGGGAAGTGTTCGCCGCGAAAGGCAAGTCAAGGCGGGATGTTGGATGAGTGGACTGCGCACGATCATCGTCACCGGCGCGTCCTCGGGCATCGGCGCCTATTGCGCACGCGCCCTGAAGGATGACGGGTGGCGGGTGTTCGCGACCGCGCGCAAGCCGGAGGACATCGCGGCACTTGAGGCCGACGGCATCGAGGCCTTCTATCTCGACTATCGCGAGCCCGAATCGATTGCCGCGCTGGTGGAGGCCGTGCTGGAGCGCACCGGCGGCACGCTCGGCGCGCTTTACAACAATGGCGCCTATGCCCAGGCCGGCGCCGTCGAAGACCTGCCGGTCGAAGCCTTGCGCGAACAGTTCGAGGCGAATTTCTTCGGCTGGCATGACCTGACGAGGCGCATCGTTCCGGTGATGCGGGCACAGGCGCATGGCCGCATCGTCCATTGCTCCTCGATATTGGGCCTCACTCCTGTCAAATGGCGCGGCGCCTACGCGGCCTCCAAGCATGCCCTTGAAGGTCTGATGCTCTGCATGCGCGCCGAATTGCAGGGATCAGGCATCCACGTCTCGCTGATCGAGCCCGGACCGATCCAGTCGAAGATCGCCTCGAACGGGCTCTACTGGTTCCTGAAGAACATCGACCACGAAAACTCCGTTCACAGCGGCGATTACGCCGCACAGTTGGCGAGACTGCGCGCCGGTGGCTCCACTTCGCGTCACAAGCTCAAGTCGGACGCCGTCTATGCGGTATTGCGCCACGCCTTGCTATCGCCGCGGCCCAGACCGCATTATGTGGTGACATTGCCGGCCCGGATTGGTGTAGTGCTGAAGCGCATCCTGCCCGCCGCGCTTTTCTATCGCGTGCTTGCCTCGCAAGCCTGACCGAACCAGAGCTGGAAACTCAATGGCAACAGCCTTCAATATTCTTGCGATCATCGTCATGATCGGGGTCGTGATCGTGCTCATGCGCGGCCTGTTGAACCTGATGCGCGGCGGCCCGGGCAGCAAATCCAACAAATTGATGCAGATGCGCATCATACTGCAATTCCTGGCGCTGGTGCTGATCCTGCTTGCCGTCTACTTCAACAGGGGCTGATGACCGCCGCTTCGGGAGGAACGAATGGTACGACTGAACAAGATCTACACCCGGACCGGCGATGACGGCACAACCGGCCTCGGCAGTGGCGAACGCCGATTGAAGTCGGACCTGCGCGTCGACGCCTATGGCACGGTCGACGAAGCCAATGCCTGCATCGGGCTGGCTCGCGTCCACACCGGCACCGCCTATCCCGAACTCGATACCATGCTCGGCCGCATCCAGAACGATCTCTTCGATCTCGGTGCCGACCTGGCGACACCCGACACCGGCAAGAAGCTCGATTACGAGCCGCTGCGCATCATCGCCTCGCAGGTCACCAGGGTAGAAGCCGACATCGACCAGTTGAACAAGAACCTGCAGCCGCTGCGCTCCTTCGTGCTGTCGGGCGGTTCACCGGCCGCGGCAGCCCTTCACCTTGCCCGCACGGTCGCCCGCCGCGCCGAGCGCATCATGGTGGCGCTTGCCCAGGACACGGACGAGCACGTCAACCGCGACGGCCTCAAATACATAAACCGCGTTTCCGACCTGCTGTTCGTGGCCGCCCGCGTCGTCAATGACAATGGAAACGCCGATGTGCTATGGGTTCCCGGCCAAAATCGATAACACTTTAATCGGTGAGACTTTTCGGGAGCGGAAGACGGTCCGATGTTCATTCCGCTGCACGACGCCAACAGCCTGAAATAGATCAAGCATCAATATGTGACGATCGGACTGATCGTTGCCAATGTGTTGGTCTACATGCTGACCTCGCTCGGCAGCGAATATTCGGCCCAGGTTGCTGCCGTCGGGCTTGGCTACATTCCCTCGGTTGCCTTCAACACGGCCGAACTGCCCGCCGAATATGTAATCGTGCCCGAGCAACTGACCTATGTCACCTATGCCTTCCTGCACGGCGACATCTTCCATCTCGGCGGCAACATGCTGTTTCTGTGGGTGTTCGGCGACAATGTCGAGGACGCGCTCGGCCACGTTCGTTATCTGGTCTTCTATCTCCTGTGCGCCATATCCGGTGCTCTGCTGCACGGCCTGATCGCACCCGCATCGCAGGAACCGCTGATCGGCGCATCGGGCGCCATCGCCGGCATCGTTGCCGCCTATCTCATTCTGCATCCGCGCGTGAAGGTCTGGATTCTGGCCTTCGGTCGCATTCCGCTGCGCATACCCGCCTACATCACGCTTGGCCTGTGGATTCTGTTCCAGTTCGCCATGCTTCTGGCGGGTGGCGAGGACCAGATTTCATGGGCCTGCCACGCCGGCGGTATCCTCGCCGGGGCCGCGTTGGTGCCGATTCTACGCCGCCGCGGCGTTCCCCTTCTCGACAGGGAAATCGTGACCCCTCGCGCGGTCAAAGTGGAGCAGGACCGAGCACCGGCGAGGCCCGCGCCGCGCTGGGGGCGGCAATGATCAGACATCCATGCGGTGGTTTGGCTCCCGCCCGATATTGACGTGCATGCGACCCATAACTAGGGTTCCGCGGCTTGCGGAGGTCTCGTGGCCCTTAACGCAACTTGGAAGATTCCGTTTTTCTCGTCCAATATGTCGCCAATCGGCAAATGGACGGAAACCCGCTCTGCTAGAGGCGCTTTTTAGAATCATCGGAAAGGTTGAACGCACATGAAAGTTCTCGTGCCCGTCAAGCGGGTTGTCGACTACAACGTGAAGATCCGTGTGAAGTCGGACGGCTCGGGCGTCGAACTGGCGAATGTGAAGATGTCGATGAACCCGTTCGACGAGATCGCGGTGGAGGAGGCGATCCGGCTGAAGGAGGCCGGCAAGGTCGAGGAGATCGTGGTGGTGTCGATCGGCCCGGCGCAGGCGGCCGAGACGCTGCGCACCGCGCTCGCCATGGGTGCCGACCGCGCCATCCTGGTCAAGACCGAGGGCGAGACCGAGCCGCTCGGCGTCGCCAAGGTGCTGAAGGGCGTGGTCGAGGCCGAGCAGCCCGGCCTGGTCATCCTCGGCAAGCAGGCGATCGACGACGACGCCAACCAGACCGGGCAGATGCTGGCGGCGCTGCTCGGCTGGAGCCAGGGCACCTTCGCCTCCAAGGTCGAGATCGAGGGCGACACCGCCAAGGTGACGCGCGAGGTCGATGGCGGGCTGCAGACGGTGAAGCTGAAGATGCCGGCGATCGTCACCACCGACCTGCGCCTCAACCAGCCGCGCTATGCTTCGCTGCCCAACATCATGAAGGCCAAGAAGAAGCCGCTCGACGAGAAGACGGCCGCCGATTTCGGCGCCGACGTGACGCCGCGGCTCAAGGTGCTGAAGACCGAGGAGCCGGGCGGCCGCAAGGCGGGCGTCAAGGTCAAGGACGTCGCCGAGCTGGTCGACAAGCTCAGGAACGAAGCCGGCGTGCTTTGAGATCCTACCCTCCCCCCTTGAGGGGAGGGTCGTGCCGCAGGCGCGGGGTGGGGGTCAGGATCAACGTCTCGACCCTTCCATCCCCACCCCGGTTCTCTGCTTTGCTTGCGCAAAGCGCCCACCGGCCCTCCCCACAAGGGAGAGGTCATTGGCTGCGGCGCTGCGCAGAATCGAAAGGACAAAAGACATGGCAATTCTCCTCATCGCCGAACACGACAACGCCTCGCTCTCCGAGCAGACGGCCAAGGCGCTCACCGCCGCGCTCCAGATCGGCCCGGACGTCGACATCCTGGTCGCCGGCAAGGGCGCCAGGGGCGCGGCCGAAGCCGCGTCGAAGCTGAAGGGCGCCCGCAAGGTGCTGCTCGCCGAGGCCGACGAACTCGAACAGCGCCTGGCCGAGCCGCTCGCCGCGCTGGTGGTGTCGCTCGCCGGCAATTACGACACGATCGTCGCGCCGGCGACCGCCAGCGGCAAGAACGTCGCCCCGCGCGTGGCCGCCCTCCTCGACGTGGCGCAGATCTCGGAGATCATCGAAGTGGTGAGCCCCGACACCTTCAAGCGCCCGATCTATGCCGGCAACGCCATCCAGACCGTGCAGTCGGGCGAGGCCAGGAAGGTCGTCACCGTGCGCACCGCCTCCTTCCAGGCGGCGGGCGAAGGCGGCTCGGCCGCGATCGAGACCGTCGCCCCCGCCGCCAATCCGGGCCTTTCCACCTTTGTGGAAAACAAACTGTCGGGCAGCGACCGGCCGGAACTGACCTCGGCGAAGATCATCATCTCGGGCGGCCGCGCGCTCGGCTCCTCGGAGAAGTTCCAGGAGGTCATCCTGCCCGTCGCCGACAAGCTCGGCGCCGCGATTGGCGCCAGCCGCGCCGCCGTCGACGCCGGCTACGCGCCGAACGACTGGCAGGTCGGCCAGACCGGCAAGGTGGTGGCGCCCGACCTCTACATCGCCTGCGGCATCTCCGGCGCCATCCAGCATCTGGCCGGCATGAAGGATAGCAAGGTCATCGTCGCCATCAACAAGGACGAAGAGGCCCCGATCTTCCAGGTCGCCGACTACGGCATCGTCGGCGACCTCTTCACCATCCTGCCGGATCTCGAAAAGGCGCTTTGACGCACTTACGCCGAACGTACTAATATCGTGGGGGCCGGGGTAGACGAGACTACCCCGGCCCTTTAGTTTGCGGCGCACAATGAGTTGGCACAAAGCCTTTGACGGGATCGATGGAATGAGCACGTTGGAGACGATCGGCATTGTCGGTGCGGGCCAGATGGGCGGCGGCATTGCCCATGTTGCGGCCCTGGCGGGTTACAAGGTGCTGCTCTACGATATTTCCGGCGAGAGCATCCAGAAGGGCATGGCCACGATCAGCGGCAACATGGCCCGACAGGTGGGTGCTGGAAAGCTCGATGAAGCCCTTCGCCAAAAGGCACTGGGACGCATCACGGCCGCGCCCGAAATGACCGACCTCGCCGGAGCCGATCTGGTGATCGAGGCAGCCACCGAGGATGAGACGATCAAGCGCAAGATCTATGCGCAGCTTTGTCCGCAACTCAATCCCGAAGCGATCCTCGCCACCAACACCTCTTCGATCTCGATTACGCGGCTTGCGGCACAGACCGATCGGCCGGAGCGTTTCATCGGCATTCATTTCATGAATCCGGTGCCTGTGATGAAGCTGGTCGAACTCGTGCGTGGCATCGCCACCGAGAACTCGACCTTCGAGACCGCCAAGAACTTCGTCCATTCTCTGGAAAAGACGATCACCGTCTCGGAAGATTTCCCGGCCTTCATCGTCAACCGCATATTGCTGCCGATGATCAACGAGGCGATCTATACGCTTTACGAAGGTGTCGGCACGGTCGAGGCCATCGACACGGCGATGAAACTCGGCGCCAACCATCCGATGGGACCACTGCAGCTCGCCGATTTCATCGGGCTCGACACCTGTCTGTCGATCATGCAGGTGCTGCATGACGGCCTGTCGGATTCGAAATATCGCCCCTGCCCGCTTCTGGTGAAATATGTCGAGGCCGGCTGGCTCGGCCGCAAGACCGGACGCGGCTTCTACGACTATCGCGGCGAGCATCCGGTGCCGACCCGCTGATACGCGGATCGGCACTTTCGGCTGAAATTCTGTCCGGTCGATTCAGGCAGCCCGCAGGTCTTCCCTTGGCCGTATGTTCTGGTTCATGCGGAACAGGTTCAGCGGGTCGTAGCGCTGCTTTATTTCCACAAGCCGCGCGAAATTGCCGGCATAAGCCGCTTCGACGCGGTCGACCTCGTCTTCCGGCATGAAGTTGATATAGGCCGTTCCGATCGCGTGGGGCTTGGCCGCCTCATAGAGACCGCGCGCCCATCCGCTGCATGCCTGATCCATTTCCGGTTCGCGCCAGCGCGCATGGACGTTCATGACAAAATGGGAGCTGCGCTGCGGAAACGCCGTGGCATCGGCTGGCACCTGGCCGGCAACGCCGCCGACATGGCCGATGAAAATCTCGCACTCCGGTCCCGGCAGCCTCCCTATCGCCTCGATTAGAATTCCGATGGTGGCATCGGTAAGCTCGGCGAAATCGTGGCTCTTCCAGTAGTTGCGAGCTCCCGGCGCAAGCAACGGATCGAAGGCTTGCTGCCAGCCGGTGAACGGATGCGGCGCGACGACATCGGCGATCGGCTTGCCGATGGCGCGCAGCCTCGCGGTTGCCTCCTCACCCGCCTGTATGTTGCCGCAATAGCACATGGCGAGGACCAACACCTCCTTGCCGTGCCACTCGGCCGGGAGGAAGGGCAGCGGCGGCGCCTGCCGCATGACCGCCCAGCAGGTCAGTTCGTCGGGCGCCGCTTCGAGCGCCTCGCGATATTGCCGCAAGACGGTTTCCGCTTCCGCGAACGGATGGACGACCAGCCCCGAAAGCACCTGCGGTCCTACCTTGTGAAGTCGGAACTCGAAGGAAGTAACGACCCCGAAATTGCCGCCGCCGCCGCGCAATGCCCAGAAGAGATCGGGGTTTTCGGTCGCGCTCGCCCGCACCAGCTCGCCATCGGCGGTCACGACATCCGCCGAAAGCAGATTGTCGATCGTCAGGCCGAACTTGCGCGTCAGCCAGCCGAAGCCGCCGCCGAGCGTCAGACCGGCGATACCGGTGGTCGAGTTGATCCCTGTCGGCACTGCCAGCGCGAAGGCCTGAGTTTCCTTGTCGACATCGGCCAGCGTTGCTCCCGGCTCTACCCACGCCCGCCTTGCCGCCACATCTACCCGCACCGACTTCATCGGCGACAGATCGATCATCAGGCCGCCCCCGCAAACGGCGCTGCCGGCGATGTTGTGGCCGCCGCCACGCACCGACACGAGAAGATGGTTATCGCGCGCAAAGCGCACCGCATTCATGACATCGGAAGCGCCGGCGCAGCGCACGACAAGCCCCGGCCTGCGGTCGATCATGGCATTCCAGATGGTGCGGGCCTCGTCATAGGCGGCGTCGTTTGGCAGGAGCAAGCTGCCGCGCAATTGCGCAGGAAGCACCTCGATTGCCGCGCCGCTGACCGTTGTTCTTCCAAGTTCGAGAGTGATGAGGCTCAGATCATTCATGATTGTTCCTCCCGGTTGGTTATGAGCCTTCTCCCCACCGTCCCGAAATTGTGCGCCCGTAGCCGGCACCGCACAAGAAGAACCGAAATCGCGAACTATCCTATCCGTTTAACGGTCTGTCGAACCGAACCAAGCCAAGCCAGCATCAACCTTTACGCCGGTTTAACCCGCCCTGCTCTAATCAACCGCTTACGCATTGCGGGTCGCGAGAGGACAAGGTGGCGAAAATCGCGTTTCTCGGCACCGGCTTCGTGGCCGACTACTACATGACGACGCTGGCCAACCATCCGGAGTTGGAACTGGCCGGCGCGTTTGATCGGGATGCCGCACGGCTGAGGCAGTTCTGCTCGCACTACTCACTCACCGCCTATGACAGTGTCGATACGCTACTTGACGACAAACGCGTTACGATCATCGTCAATCTCACCACGCCGGAAAGCCATTATGAATTGTCGGCGCGGGCGCTGAGAGCCGGAAAGCACGTCTATTGCGAAAAGCCCCTGGCGATGAGCGTCGAGGATGCGCATGAGCTGGTTGCACTCGCGGAAAAGTCCGGCCTTACACTGGCGACGGCTCCCGCGAACGCGCTGAGCGCGGCACATGGCCTCGTGGCAAAGACGCTTTCGGCCGGCGGGATCGGAACGCCTCGGCTGGTTTATGCGGAGATGGAAGACGGACCGGTGTTCCGCGGCAAATGGACGACATGGCGCTCGCGCTCCGGCGCGAAATGGCCGGGCGCGCATGAGTTCGAGATCGGCTGCACCCTGGAACATTCTGGCTACGCGCTGTCATGGCTGGTGTCGCTGTTCGGCCCCGTCGAAAGCCTCACGGCGTTTTCGGCACTGACATTTCCCGACAAGGGACCAGGCACCGAAAAGCTTCGCATGGGGCCGGATTTCTCCGTAGGCTGCCTGAGCTTCAGATCAGGCGTCGTGGCTCGCCTCACCTCGGGACTTGCCGCACCCCGTGACCGTTCACTGACAATTCTGGGCGACAAAGGCACGATTACCGTGCGCGACCTCTGGGACAACCGTTCAGCCGTCCGACTCGAGCGCACGGCGGACAAGCGCAAGCTCGCTGTCCGCTTGGCCGACCAACTCGAAAATCGCCTCGGCAGTTTCCTGCCGTGGAAGCCGCAACCGGGGCGGAGATTGCCCTATCCGACCGACACGAGGCGCGAGACATTGCCGGCTTTCCCCTCGCAGATCGATTTCGCCGCCGGGATAGCGGCACAGGCCCGCGCAATCGCGGCAGGAAACAAGCCGGTGTTTTCCGGAGCCTTGGCGCTGCACATCACCGAGCTTGCGCTGGCGCTCAACAATGCGCGCGACCTGCCCCAGCCCTACCGGGTGCAAAGCACGTTCTGATCCTTACGAAGGGTCTTGCGACAGCACCTCGCCGATGATCGCCAGCACCGCCTCACTTTCGGCGAGCGGCATTGTCTCGCAAGCCGTTTCGCCGCGCTTGATCGCATCCATCACCGCGATCGCCTGAAATTGCAGGCCACCGCCCGGAAACGGGAAATGCTCTGTCTTGCGACCGGGAAAAGGCATGCGGTCGAGGAGTTTCGCGGACAGTCCGCCGCGCTGTCGTTGCGGCGCGAAATTGCGGGCGAACGGCGAATAGCTGGTCAGGCGCTGCGCCTTGAGGAACGGTGCATCGAGCCTGATCGCGCCGTTGGTGCCTTCGATCAGGAAAGAGTTGCCGCCGTCGTGGTCGAAGCCGCAGGAAAGCACTGCCTTGGCATCTGCATAATGCAGCTCGATTTCCGTGCGCCGGTCGACGCCGCTGCCGGCCGCCTGCCAACGGCCCGAAACGGCGCGCGGGCGCCCGAGAAAATGCAGCGTCAACGAAAGCGGATAGACACCGAGATCGAGTGCGGCACCCCCGCCTGAGCGCTCGAAAAAGCGGCTGTCGGCCACCTCGTCGCGATGGTAGGAAAGCTCCGCGCGAATGGAAGTGACCTTGCCGATTGCCCCGGCGATGATCTTTTCCCGGGCCCGTCTCACAGCCGGCAGGAAGCGCGTCCACATCGCTTCCATGACGAAGACCGACCGGTCCTTTGCCGCGGCAGCGATGCGGGCTGCCTCGTCGGCGGAAATTCCAAGCGGCTTCTCGACCAGGACCGGCTTACCGGCGTCGATCGCGCGCAAGGTTTGTTCGGCATGCAGTGCGTTTGGCGTGGCGATGTAGACTGCATCCACCGCAGGATCGGAAAGCAACGCGTCGAGATCCGCATAGGCCCGTTCGGCAGCGAAGGTCTTGCCGAAGGCCAAGGCTTTCTCTTGCGCGCGCGAATGGACCGCAACCAGCCGGGTACCCGGCGCATGTGCAAGATCGGCGGCAAATCCGTGCGCGATGCCGCCCGTGCCGACGATACCCCAGCCGAAAGTTTTTTCCGTCGCCGCCCCCGTCATCCCCGCTGTCGATCATCCGTCGGCAGGCAATGCCGCCTCGATCAGCCGCTTGGCATCGGCGCTCGACCATTCGGCCGGGCCGTTCATATTGGCGAGCAGGCAGCCATCGCCATCGACAAGCAGCGTCACCGGCAGGCCGAGGGCCAGCCCGCGCTTCTTGAGTCCGTTGAACAGATCGAGCGTCGACTCGCGGTAGAAGCCGAGCCCGTCTACGCCAATTTCGGAAAGGAATTTCTTCGGCTTCTCGTCGTCGCCCGTATCGACATTGATCGCGACCACTTCGAACCGGTCGCTGCCCATCTCTTTCTGAAGCGCATTGAGCGCCGGCATCTCGGCCCGGCAAGGCGCGCACCATGTCGCCCACAGGTTGACCAGCAGCGTCTTGCCGGCATGGTCGGCCAATGTCATCGGCTTGCCGTCGGGAGCATTGAAGGCAAGCTCCTTCAACGATTGCGGCGGATCGGCAGGCAGCATCGCCGCCACTTCACCGGTTGCGGCCGCACTTACCGCCTTGGCCCTTTCGGCCTTCATCTTGCACGCGGCATTGTCGGCACTGTCGTCGACCTTGGCCGTCTGCACGGGCGGCGCGCCATTGTTGCCAGAAAGGGTGATGCTGGCATATACCGCAATCGCGCCCGCAAAGGCCCCGGCCACGAGGGCCATCAGCAACAGGCGCGCGGTCGGCATGAGTTTCTTTCGATCAGCCATTCACTTTGTCTCCGGAGACCGGTTATCACGATGAGCGACAAGAAGGCCAGCAATGCGATGTGGGGCGGACGTTTTGCCTCGGGTCCGGCCGCGATCATGGAGGCGATCAACGCCTCGATCGGCTACGACAAGAAGCTTTACGCCCAGGACATTCGCGGCTCGCTCGCTCATTCGCAAATGCTGGCCGAGACAGGCATCATAGAAGAGCAGGATCAAGAAAAAATCGCTCACGGGCTGAACACGATTTTGAAAGAGATCGAAAGCGGCGCGTTCGAGTTCTCCACGCGGCTCGAAGACATCCACATGAACATCGAGGCCCGGCTGGCCGAACTGATCGGCCCCGCCGCCGGCCGCCTGCACACGGCGCGCTCGCGCAACGACCAGGTCGCCGTCGACTTCCGCCTTTGGGTGAAGGATGAGTTCCTGCGCGTCGCCGAGGCGCTGAAGGGCTTGATCGAAGCCTTCCTGACGCGCGCCGAGGAGCATGCCGCGACCGTCATGCCGGGCTTCACCCACATGCAGACGGCGCAGCCTGTCACCTTCGGCCATCATTGCATGGCATATGTGGAGATGTTCTCGCGCGACCTGTCGCGGGTCCGCGATGCGATCGAGCGCATGGACGAGAGCCCCCTCGGGGCGGCGGCACTCGCCGGCACCGGTTTTCCGATCGACCGCGAGCGCACCGCCAAGGCCCTCGGTTTTCGCGAGCCTACCCGCAATTCACTGGACAGCGTCTCGGATCGAGATTTTGCACTGGAGTTCCTCTCCGTCGCCGCGATCTCAGCAACGCATCTCTCGCGACTGGCGGAAGAAATCGTCATCTGGTCGACGCCGCAATTCGGTTTCGTGCGGCTGTCGGACTCCTTCTCCACCGGCTCCTCGATCATGCCGCAGAAGAAGAACCCGGATGCCGCCGAGCTGGTTCGCGCCAAGACCGGCCGCATCAACGGCCATTTGGTTGGGCTTCTCACTGTCATGAAGGGCCTGCCGCTGACCTATTCCAAGGACATGCAGGAGGACAAGGAGGCGGTCTTCGACGCCGCCGAAACGCTCGACCTGATGCTGGCGGCGATGACCGGCATGGTCGGAGACATGGAGATAAACGAGGCGGCCATGGCGCGCGCGGCCGGTTCCGGCTATTCGACCGCGACCGACCTCGCCGACTGGCTGGTGCGCGCGCTCGGCCTGCCCTTCCGCGAGGCGCATCATGTCACGGGCCGCGCGGTGGCGCTCGCCGAAGGCAAGAAGGTCGGACTTGAGGAACTGACGCTCGAGGATCTGCAGTCGATCCATGACGGCATCACAGCCGACATATTCTCGGTTCTGTCGGTGCAGAATTCGGTGAAAAGCCGGACATCCTATGGCGGCACCGCACCCAACGAAGTGCGCCGCCAGATCACTGCCTGGAAGAAGCGCCTCGCCAAAATGTGAACCTCGATTTGCCGGATGCATTGCGCCGGGAATTTGGTTAGAAGCAGGCAACGGATTTATCTCGGGACGGATGGCACGATGACCGCCAGCAGATTTGTCATGACGCTCTTGCTTCTGGCTGCGGCTACGGCCGTTTCGGCTTGCGGACGCAAATCGGGGCTCGACACGCCCTATCAGGCCGCCGTCGACGCGCGCAAGGAAGCCGAAAAAGCCAACGAGCCGCTGCCGCCGGAGCCCGAAAAGCCGGTGGCGGACAAGCCCTTCATCCTCGACGGCCTGATCTGATCGGATCGCTCACGTGAACCATTTCGAATACCGCGACGGCATCCTTCATGCCGAAGACGTGGCCCTGCCCGACATCGCCGCAGCCGTGGGCACGCCGTTCTATTGCTATTCCACGGCAACGCTGAGCCGGCATTTTCGCGTCTTCAGCGAAGCATTCGCAGATCTCGATGCGCTCGTCTGTTACGCGATGAAGGCCAATTCCAACCAGGCCGTGCTGAAGACACTCGCCAAGCTCGGCGCCGGCGCCGACGTGGTGTCCGAAGGCGAGCTACGGCGCGCGCTGGCTGCCGGCATCCCGGCAGACAAGATTCTCTTCTCCGGCGTCGGCAAGACGGCGCGGGAAATGGATTTGGCGTTATCGGCGGGCATATTGTGCTTCAATGTCGAGTCCGAACCCGAACTCGAATTGCTCTCGGCGCGCGCCGTAGCTGCCGGCAAAACCGCGCCCGTATCGCTGCGCATAAACCCGGACGTCGACGCCAGGACCCACCGGAAGATTTCCACCGGCAAGGCCGAAAACAAGTTCGGCATTCCCTGGCAGCGGGCGCGGGCGGTCTATGCGCGGGCCGCCGAATTGCCCGGCGTGAAAGTCACCGGCATCGACATGCATATCGGCAGCCAGATCACCGATCTGCAGCCCTTCGACGACGCGTTTGCGCTACTGGCCGAGATGGTCGGCACGCTGCGCGCCGACGGCCATGTCATCGAGCATGTCGACCTTGGCGGCGGCCTCGGCATTCCCTACCAGACGGACAACAACCCTCCCCCGCTTCCCGACGCCTATGCCGAGATCGTGCGCAAGCACGTTGCCGGGCTCGGAGCCAGGGTGATGTTCGAACCGGGCCGGCTGATCGTTGGCAATGCCGGCATATTGGTTTCGGAAGTGATCTATGTGAAGGAAGGCGACGCCAAGAACTTCCTCATCGTCGATGCGGCAATGAACGACCTGGTCCGCCCGACGCTTTACGACGCTTTCCACGACATCCGCCCGGTGGTTCAGTCGTCGCTGAATGCACCGCGCATGACCGCCGATATCGTCGGTCCGGTGTGCGAAACCGGCGACTATCTCGGCCTCGACCGCGACCTTCCCCGGCTGAAAGCAGGCGACCTTATCGCCATCGGCACGGCAGGCGCATATGGGGCGGTTCAGGCCGGCACCTACAATTCGCGCCTGCTGGTTCCGGAAGTGCTGGTCCATGGCGAGGCGTTTCACGTCATTCGTCCGCGCCAGGCCTATGAGGACCTGATCGGCCTGGATTCGCTACCGGACTGGCTCTGAGGCGCGATCACGTTTTCGCCAATGCCTCGCCTTCGCCGCGATTGTTGCTATTCTTTACTTTCAGGATGTGACATTTCGCGCGACCCGCGCAAGGACGGTCGATGACGGAACCGACACCGGTACATAGCGATAGACGTTTCGCCAGGCGCCTTGGCCGCGCCAGGCTGACGACGACCGTCGCTATGATGGTGGAGCGCTTTTGGCCGCTCGTCCTGCCGCTCGTCATCGTTGCCAGCCTGTTCGTAAGCCTGTCATGGCTCGGCCTGTTCCGTATCCTGCCGGACACTGCCCGCCTTGCCTTGATTGCGGCGCTGGGGCTTGCCGGTCTCGCCTCGCTCTACCCGCTGCGCTTCTATCGTCAGCCAACATCTTCCGAAATCGATCGGCGCATCGAGAGCGCCAATGAGATGCTGCATACGCCGGTCCTGGTACAGTCCGACCGGCCAGTCGGCAAAACCGGCGTCTTTGCGGACGCGCTTTGGCGCGAGCACCAGCGGCGCATGGCCGAAAAACTTGGCCGCATCGGCAGCGACCTGCCGCGAACGCGGGTTCCCGAGCGTGACCCCTGGGGCATTCGCGCCGGTGCCGCTCTTCTTCTCGTCACCGCTTTCGCCTTTTCCCTCGGGCCGCTTGGCGGGCGTCTCAGCGATGCGTTTGAGGCTCGCGCCGGGTTCCAGTTCGTCGCGCCGCGCGTCGATGCGTGGGTGACCCCACCTTCCTATACCGGCAAGGCGCCGATTTTCCTCACCGCCGACGCCAACCGCCAGACCGCCACCTTCACCGTGCCTCAAGGCAGCGAGGTTTCGCTGCGCGTCACCGGCGGAGCCGGCGACGAAGCGCTTTCCTTCACGGACGCCGACGGCCAAGTGCGGGATTTGGCGCCGGGCACTGCCGGCATGCCGGCAAAATCGAACACCACCTCCGTCGGCACGGCGCGGCAGTTTTCCGGCAAGCTCGATACAGATGGCGTCCTTAGCCTGAAATCCGGTGCGCGCGAGTTGCAAAGCTGGGCCTTTGCCATCATCCCCGACAAGCCTCCGACAATCCGCTTCACCGCCGAGCCGACGCGGGCGGCCAATGGCGCGCTGGAGCTCAGCTACGAAATCACCGACGATTACGGTCCCGCCTCGGCCAAGGCTGATTTCAAGCTTGCCGAGGATCAGGAGCCGGGTGCGCGGCCACTCTATGGCGCTCCGGAAATGCCGTTGAGCGTGCCACGCCGCGGCGCAGCCAATGGCGCGACCAAAATGTCGCGCGATCTCACCGAACACGCTTGGGCAGGCAGCCTGGTCAATCTCACACTCAAGGTGACTGATGGTGCCGGCCAGGAAGCGTCAAGCGAGACCAAGACGTTCCTGCTGCCTGAACGGCCCTTCACCAATCCGCTGGCCAAGGCGGTGGTGGAGCATCGCCGCATCCTGTCGCTCGACGCCAACCTCAAGCCCTATGTGCTGCAATTGATCGACGCGATCACCCTGCGGCCCGAGGACACGATCAAGAACCCGGGGCAGTTTCTTGGGCTGATGGCCGGGCGTTCGCAGTTGCAGATGGCCGGCAGCGACGATGCCCTGCGCTCCGTCGCCGACTACTTCTGGGAGATGGCGCTGGCAATCGAAGACGGCGCATTGTCGGCTGCCGAAAAGCGGCTGCGCCAGGCGCAGGAGGCTCTAAAGCAGGCGCTGGAAAACAACGCCAGCGACGAAGAGATCGATAAGCTCATGAAGGAATTGCGCGAGGCGATGGCGGATTTCCTGCGCGAATTCGCCGAGCGTGCCGCGAAAGATCCGAACCTGGCCCAGCAGATGCCTCAACAAGGACAGCAGCTCAGCCAGCGCGACCTCGAACGCATGATGGACCAGATCGAGAACCTGGCGAAATCCGGCAATCGCGATCAGGCGCGGGAATTGCTTTCGCAGTTGCAGGACATGATGAACAATCTGCAGGCGCGCCGCAATCAGCAGCCGGGCCAGAACGGCGACCAGAGCGAAATGCGCCAGCAAATGGACAAGCTCGGCGAGATCATGCGGCGTCAGCAGGAGATGATGAACGAGACGTTCCGCACCGACCGGATGCAACGCGGCGAGAACCCGGAACAAGGGCAGCAGGGCCAGCAGGGCGACCAAAACCAGCAGGGCCGCCCTATGACCCCGGAAGAATTTGCGGAGGCGCTGAAGGAACTGCAGCAGGGCCAAGGTAAGCTGCGGGAGGATCTGGAGGGTCTGACCGAGGGGCTCGAAGGCCTTGGCATCAAGCCCGGCGAGGGCTTCGGCGAGGCTGGGGAAGCGATGGGCGAGGCGGAAGGTGCCCTCGGCGAAGGCAATGGCGAACGCGCCGTCGGCGAGCAGGGTCGCGCACTCGAAGCGTTGCGCCGCGGTGCGCAGGACATGATGCAGCAAATGCAACAGGCCATGCAGGGCGAGGAGGGCACGGGCGAGCAAGGCTCGCGCCAGCAGAATTTCGAGCGAGACCCGCTCGGCCGGCCGCGCGCCACCACCGGTCCGGACTTCGGCGATTCGGTCAAGGTGCCCGACGAAATCGACGTGCAACGCGCCCGCCGCATTCTCGATGCCATCCGCAAGCGGCTTGGCAATGCGCTGAGCCCGGAACTGGAGCGCAATTATCTCGAACGTCTGCTGGAAATGCGGTAGCCGTCTCTTCCCGCCGCGTAGTCTCATGTCCCCTGCGCGGCTGCCGCATCCTTGGCGGCGTAGCGCTGAAACGCCGGTCTTGCCTGCAGCCGCTCCATATAGCTCTTGAAAGCCGGCCTATCGGGCAGGACATGCAGAATTTCCATGGCATAGTGGATACCGCTGCCGATCTGTGTGTCGGCGGCACTGAAGACGTCGCCCGCGATATAGGGACGTGAGGACAAGGCGCGATCGAGATTATCCACCATCTCGCCGAAGGATCCGTATGAATAGCCGCTGCCCATGTAGTCCGATCCGTGCGCTTTTGCCGCCACCACCGGGTCGAAGACGGAATCGGAATAGACCAGCCAGGTAAGCCAGGCCGCACGGGCTCTATCTCCGATCGAAGGTGCGAGCCCCGTCTGCGGAAAGCTGTCGGCCAGATAGATGGAGATGGCGGCGCGCTCGGTGATAACCGTGCCGTCATGGACGATAGCCGGCACCTTCTTGTTCGGCTGGATCGCTCGGTAGCTTTCAGGCGCTCCGCCGGGCGCGCGAATGTCGACGAACTCGGTTTCATAAGGCACCCCGAGTTCTTCCAGCAGCCAGTGAACGCCAGCCGAACGAGACCATGGCGCATGATAGAACTTGATCATCTGCTTCCTCCCTGAACCGAATGCCAATGGTTCAGATGTAGCAGACGGCTACTGACAGCTTTTTGTCAGGAGAAGTGGCAGGAGAGACGAATTGTTTTAAGCGTCGCCTTTGACCACGCCGACGAAGGGCAGTTCGCGAAAGGCATGGGCAACATCCATGCCATAGCCGACGACGAAGTAATCGGGACAATCGAAGCCCACATAGTCGGCGGTCAAAGCGGTTTTCCGGCGCATCCGCTTGTCCAGCAGCACCGCGACGGAGCAGCTTTTGGCGCCGCGCGACAGCATCAGATCGCGCGTGAAGGTCAACGTCTTGCCCGATTCCAGGATATCGTCGATCAGGAGCACGTCGCGGCCGGCAACCTGGTTGTCGATATCGCGCAGCACGCGCACCTCGCCGCTGGTTGTGCCGGCGCCATAACTGGAAATGAAGATGAACTCGACTTCGGGCGATAGCCCGACATCATGCATGGCGCGGATAAGATCGGCGGCGAAGATGAACGAACCCTTGAGCACCGATATGACGAGCAGGTCTTCATAGTCCCGCGCCGCGATCTCCTTGGCGAGTTCCAGATTGCGCCTGGCGATCGCGGAGGCGCTGAACAGCACCTCTATCTCCTTGCCGCGCACGATTGGCATCTTCTACTCCGCGAAGGTGACGGAAACCGTCTTCACCCCGTTTTTAGGCATCTCGAGCCGGCTCGAAAAGGCCAATCTGCCCTTGGCCACCAATGAGTGTCCCAATGTCCCCAGATTGTAGCGTGCCGTCTGCCCGTCATTTGCGGTGACGTGGATTTCGAGCGCTGGAAACGGCACGTCCGATGCACTGCCGTTGATCGCCTCGCCATCGACGAACAGGACCGGCCGCGAACCGGTATTTTCAACCCGCGACCTGACGCCGGCGATGGTGAGCGCGCCGGCCATCTGCCCGGCGTTGAAAGCCGGCTGGCGCACCAGCGCATGGCCGCCGGACACCCAGAAGGCGGCTGCGGCAAAGGCAATGCCGACACTCCAGAAGATCGGCCCACCCCGCGCACCGCGGATACGCTGCGCGGGCATCGCTCGGCGCAACATGTCCATGCCCGAAACGGCATTGTCGACAGCAGGCGCCTTATCCGCCATTTGCCCGGCATCCATGCCAGGCACGATCTCATAGTCGGCATCGAGGACATCGTCCGCCGCCGGTCGCGACCGCAAGGCGGCATCCGCTGCCTCTGTCATGATTTCGCCGGAAACCGGGCGTGCGGTGCGCTCGTCAGCCATGCCGGGTGGACCGTCTCCTCTCGTCTTCCGCCAGCTTCGGAAGTAAACGAAATTGGTTAATGCTTCCCCATTCCGGATAAACTGCACGCGGTTTACGGCAAAAATTAACCGGCGGTTAACCATGCCGGCCGATGGTCGAAATTGAAACACGTGCCGCATGACGGCCGCAGCATCCAAGGTCACCACAGTTGATTCGCTTCGAGAACGTCGGCCTGCGCTACGGAATGGGTCCGGAGATTCTCCGCGACATTTCCTTCCATATTCCAGAGCGCTCATTCCAGTTCCTGAGCGGACCTTCAGGCGCCGGCAAGACGACTCTGCTGCGCCTTCTGTTCCTGTCGCTGAAGCCGACGCGTGGGTTGATTTCGGTGTTCGGCAAGGACCGTTCGCACATAACCCGGGCCGAACTGCCGCTGATGCGCCGGCGCATCGGGGTCGTCTTCCAGGATTTTCGCCTGCTCGACCACATGACGACCTATGAGAACGTGGCGCTTCCGCTGCGCGTGCGCGGCCGCGAGGAGGCGACCTACCGCAACGACGTCACCGAACTTCTGAAGTGGGTGGGACTCGGCGAGCGCATGCATGTGCTGCCACCGGTCCTTTCGGGCGGTGAAAAGCAGCGCGTGGCAATCGCCCGCGCCCTGATCGAGCAGCCTGAGATCCTGCTTGCCGACGAGCCGACCGGCAATGTCGATCCGCCGCTGGCGCGACGATTGCTGCGCCTGTTCATAGAACTCAACCGGCTCGGAACGGCGGTGGTGATCGCCACGCACGATCTCGGCCTGATGGAACAGGTCGACGCGCGGCGCATGATCCTCACCAATGGAAGGCTCGACATCTATGATTGAGCCACTCCACGAAGAACTGGTCGAACACCCGCCCGCCGAAGCGAGGGCGCAGGTGCGCGCCGGCATCCAAAGGCTGCAGCGCACGCAACGCAAGACCGCGCCGATCGTGCCGCCGCACAACATCGCCGGCCGCGCACTCGCCTTCGTCATCGCCATCATGACCTTCCTATCCTGCCTGACGTTCGGGGCGGTCACGCTGGTGCGCGATACCGCCTCGATCTGGGAAAACCAGATCGCGCGCGAGGCGACGATCCAGATCAAGCCTGCCGACGGCCTCGACATGGACGCCGCGCTTGCAACGGCCGCACGGATCGCCGGTCAGTTTCAGGGCGTGCGCAGTGCCCGCATCGTCGATCGGGAAGCCACCGCGCGCCTGCTTGAACCGTGGCTGGGATCGGGGCTGAACATCGATGAACTGCCGGTACCGCGTCTGGTCATCGTCACCATCGATCAGGACAATCCGCCCGACTTCGCCGCCATGCGCGCACTTCTGGCGCCGGAAGTGCCGGCGGCGACACTGGACGACCATCGCACCTGGGTCGACCGGCTGGTGGCGATGGCGCGAACCATGGTCACGTTGGGTGCCGCGATCCTGGTGCTGATGCTGTCGGCAACCGTCCTGACCGTGGTCTTCGCCACGCGCGGGGCGATGGCGGGAAACCTGCACATCATCGAGGTACTGCACTTCGTCGGGGCCGAGGCCGGCTTCATCGCCAGTCAGTTCCGAAGGCACTTCCTTTTGACCGGCATGAAGGGCGCGGCAGCCGGCGGCGCAGCAGCGATAATTGTCTTCATCTTCTTTTCCTGGTGGTCGTCGCGCAACCTCGCTACGCCGGAGGCCGACCAGGCAGCGGCGCTGTTCGGCAATTTTTCGATCAGCGCCGCCGGCTATGGTGGCGTGGCGCTGGTCGTGCTGTTGATCGGCGTGCTGACCGCCGCCACGTCGCATGTAACCGTCATGACCTATCTGAAGGATATCGATGTTCGCCATCCGGACGGCAGTTGAAACTGAAGGAGCTTTCGGGAGCGATCACGAAACAAGACAAGGCGTAACACAATGTGCAGGAACTGCCGCTGTATTAGCTCCCGCTCAAGGTTAACCATAGTGCGATGAAGACGTTGGCCAAAATCGACCCAGCCGACGATTCGCCGTCGGCGGCCTTGTCTGCGGCTGGTAAAGTGAGCCGCCGGATGGTTTTTTTGCGATTTCTAGCCGTTACGGTGGTCTTGATTCTGGCGATATTTGCCGGCGGCTTCGGCTGGTTCGCAAATCACATCAGCCGCCTGACCACTCCGGAAAATCCGCCGAAGGCGGATGCCATCATCGTCTTGACCGGTGGCCAGGCGCGTATTGATGCGGCGCTCGACCTTCTTAAATCCGGCAAGGGGCAACGGCTGCTGATCAGCGGCGTCAATCCCGCCGCCGGCCGCAAATCGATTCAGGCGGCAACTGGGGCCGATACCACGCTGTTTTCGTGCTGCGTGGACATCGACCATGCCGCTCTCGATACGATCGGCAATGCCGAGGAAAGCGCCAAATGGGTGGAAAGCCACGCCTATGGCAGCGTTATTCTGGTAACCAACAATTACCACATGCCGCGCAGCCTGCTTGAAATGAGCCGCTTCATCGACAAGGCCAGCCTGTTGCCCTATCCAGTGGTGAACTCGCGCCTCGACGACGGCATCTGGATGGTCAAGCCGGATGCGCTGCGTGTGCTTTTCACCGAATACACCAAATATATCGGAGCACTTGCCCGCGCGGTGGTGCCCATCCGCTCGACGCCGGATGGGGTGGCGCTGGTCCAGGCTTCCACCAGGACGACACAGTGAGCGCCGCGGCTTTGGCGGTTTGCCTTTCGCGCCACTTGGTGTAACCAGCGCGATGGAGCATTTTGCAGCAAGTGGAATCACTTGGCGTCGCACAAATGCGGCAAAGACAGACAGATAGAGCAGGCGCGCGAGCGAATGCGAGCGCATCCTGCTCTAGTCCTCTCAGGCGTCGCCTATGATTTCGATCCGCTCGCTGATCTTCAACATCGCCTTCTATGCGAACCTGATTGTCCAGATGATCCTCTGGACGCCGTTCTATTTCCTGGCGCCACGCAGGACGGCCTGGTTCGTACCGAAATTCTGGGTTCGCACCAGCCTGTGGCTGCAGCGCAAGATCGCCTTGACCAAGAGCGAAATCACCGGCCAGCAAAACCTGCCGACCGGCTCCTACATATTGGCGCCGAAGCATCAGTCCTTCTGGGATGCCATCGCCTTTCTGCCCGACATTCCCGATGCGCTCTACATTCTCAAGCGAGAGCTTACCTGGATCCCGTTTTTCGGCTGGTATATCGCCAAGATGCGGATGATCCCGGTCGATCGCGGCAGCCGCGCCAAGGCGCTGAAGGAGGTGATCCGGGCGACCAAGGCGGAAATGGCCCGCAACAGCCGGCAATTGATCATCTATCCGGAAGGTACGCGCCGCGCGCCGGGAGCCGAACCAGCCTACAAATACGGCATCGTCGAACTCTATTCGCAACTCGGCGTACCGGTTGTCCCGGTGGCGCATATGGCCGGCCTCTACTGGCCACGCCGCAAGTTCCTGCGCTATCCCGGTACGATCAAGGCGCGCTACCTGCCCGCCATTCCGGCGGGACTGGATAAGGACGAATTCATGCGCCGGCTGATCGCGGAAACGGAGGCTGGCTGCGACGCCTTGCTGATCGAAGCGGCCCGGGCGGGCAACCCGCCGCCGCTGCCGCCGACAGCGGTCAAGCGGCTACGAGAGCTGGAGGGCGAGGCGACTGCGTCCCAGCCCCAAGGGATGCCCCGGTAACTCACGTGTCGAAACGCCGCGCCACCTCTTCCAGCCAATGATCCCGGATCCCCAGCGCCTCGAGATGTTCGAGCGTGTTGAAGACATATTCCCGGTTCGAGCCCGACCGGCCGTTTGAACCCGAGACAAGCTTCGCGGCCTCGGCCGGATCGAGACCTCCGACATATTGCTGATGTGTGCGGTCGGCGACGTAGCAGATCGCCTCGACGGTTTCGCCCTTGTCGAGATGGACGGCCAGCCGGCGCTCCAGATAGACGTTCGTCACCAGTTCGCGCTCGCGCAAATAGGCGATGACCTCATCATGTAGATCGCCCGGCACGCGGAAGGCAAGGCCGACGCATGATCCGCCCCTGTCCAACCCCAGCACCAGCCCCGGATGCTCGGGCGTGCCGCGATGGATGAAGGAACGGATGCACAGCGAGCGCCGATAACCGTGAAGCCGGGCACGACGGGTCTCGACATGCGCGAACCCCGGCCGCCAGATCAACGAGCCATAGCCAAAAACCCAAAAATCGCCCATATCGCCAAGCCAAGTGAGTCGTAGAACGCCGCTTCCGCGCGAAGCTAGAGCAATTCGAGGAAAAGTGTGAAGCGGTTTGCGCCCCTAAGCCACTTCCAACCTGCTAGAGTCGATCAAATCGAGCAATTCAGCGCCACCCGGCTTCGTCGGATTATCGCGCACGACGCCCGATAAATGCGTCCCTTCGCAAGGGTAAAAATTGAGAGAAGCGAACCGACATGTCGTCAGACGAACGCCGCACCAGCTACAGCCGCCGCTTCATGTGGCTCGCAATCTTCATCGTCGTTCTGTTCGGCGGCTACAGCATCGGCTGGTTCTATCTCGCCGGCAAGCTTGAAGCGAAGGCTGAGGCTGCCATCGCAGCCTTGAACCGCGACGGTGTGGTCGCCGAATGCGCCAATCCCGTGGCGCATGGTTTCCCCTTCAGGCTTGGCGTCTTCTGCGATCGCGTCGTCTTCGAAGATGCGGATCGCGGCGTCAGCCTCTCTGCGGGCAATTTTCGCTCCGCCGGGCAGGTCTACGACCCGTCGCGCCTGATCGCCGAGCTCGACGGTCCGGCGCGCATCGATCTGCCGCAAGCCCAGGCTCTTGCCGTCGATTGGCAGAATTTGCGCGCCAGCGTGCGGCTGGCAAGACCGCTTCCCGAGCGCGTCTCTCTCGAAGGCGAAAAACTGCGGGCCACGACCCCGGACGGAACGCCGCTCGCTGAAGCCGAAACCTTTGAAGGACATATGCGCCCCAACGGCGGCAATCTCGACCTCGCCGGCCGTTTCGACGGACTGAAGCTCGATCCCGCGCTCGTGGAAGGGCGCAGCCTGCCGCCGTTTGCCGGCGAAACCGATCTGACCGTCAATGACGGTGTGGCGCTTCTCGGCCAGGAGATGGATACGCTGCGTGGCCGCTCCGGCACCATTCGCACGCTGGCGCTTTCCACCGGCGAAAAGACGGGCATCGCGCTGAGCGGGCCGTTCTCGGTCGATCAGGACGGGCTGCTCGATGCCGACCTCAAGATCACCGTGCGTGATCCCAATGGCCTGTCGGTGGTGCTCGCGGAAGCGATGCCGGAATGGCGCGACAAGATCAGGCAGGGCTCTGCCGGCCTGACCTTGCTCGGCAATGCGCCATCGCTGCCCCTCAAGATCGTCAAGGGCAAGATGTCGATGGGTTTCGTGCGGCTCGGCAACGTCCCGCCGCTTCGATAGAGCAAGCCCGGCTTTCCCGTCCGGATTTGCGAGAAAAGCTCTTACGAAACCTTTTCGGGATGGACGATCGCCTGACGGCCGAAGTCGGGCGCGTCGATCTCCTGCCCGGCATCGATGATCGAGCGGCGAACGGCGCGCGTGCGCGTGAACATGTCGAACAGTTTCTCGCCGTCGCCCCAGCGTATCGCGCGCTGCAGCGAAGCAAGGTCCTCCGAAAAGCGCGCCAGCATTTCGAGGATTGCGTCCTTGTTGTGCAGGCAGACATCGCGCCACATGGTCGGGTCGGAAGCCGCCAGTCGGGTGAAGTCGCGAAAGCCCGAGGCGGAATATTTGATGACCTCGGACTTGGTCACGGTTTCCAGATCGTCGGCGGTGCCGACGATGTTGTAGGCGATGATATGCGGCAGATGAGAGACGATGGCGAGCACCATGTCATGATGCTCAGGGTCCATCGTATCGATGTTGGAGCCGCAGCGCCGCCAGAATTCCGACAGCTTTTCCAATGCCTGAGGATCGGTACCGGGCAACGGGGTGAAGATGCACCAGCGGTTTTCGAACAGCTCGGCAAAGCCGGCGTCCGGGCCGGACTTTTCCGTGCCCGCCAGCGGGTGGCCAGGAATGAAATGCACATTGGAGGGGAGGACCGGCGCCATTTGCGCGATCACCGACCCTTTGGTGGAGCCGACATCGGTGACGATGGCGCCCGGCTTCAACGCCGGGGCGATTTCTTCGGCAACCGCGCCCGAGGACCCGACCGGCACCGACACGATGACGAGATCGGCGTCCCTCACCGCTTCCGCGGCGCTGGTGGTGTAAGAGTGGCCGAGCTTCAGCTCCTCGGCGCGTTTCAAGGTTTCGGAGCTGCGGGTGGCAATGGCGACGTGGCCGGCAAGGTCCTCGCGATGGATAACCCGCGCCAGCGACGACCCGATGAGGCCGATGCCGACGAGGGCGATCTTCTCAAACAATGGTGCGGACATTTTCTAGCTTTTCAAAAACTCGGTGAGAGCGGCGACGACGCCGCGATTGGCTTCTTCGGTTCCGACCGTCATCCGCAGCGCGTTGGGAAAACCGTAGCCTGCAACGCGCCGCAGAATATAGCCGCGCGCCGTCAAATAATCGTCGGCCGCCTCAGCCGAATGCCCGCCGCCCTCAGGGAAATGGACAAGCACGAAATTACCGACGCTGGGGGTAACCCGTAGTCCGAGCTTCGCAAGTTCTTCGTTAAGCCAGGCAAGCCACTTCTCATTGTGCTCCACCGTGCGTTGCACATGGGCGCGGTCGCGCATGGCGGCAACGCCGGCTGCGATCGCGGCCGCATTGACGTTGAAGGGACCGCGCACCCGGTTCAACGCGTCGACGATGTGGGTGGGCGCATAGGCCCAGCCAATGCGCGCGCCGCCTAGCCCGTGGATCTTGGAAAAGGTGCGCGTCATGACCACGTTTTGCGAATTCGAGACGAGCTCGATGCCGGCTTCATAGTCGTTGCGCCGCACATATTCGGCATAGGCAGCGTCGATGACCAGCAGCACGTGCCTGGGCAGGCCGGCGTGAAGACGACGCACCTCCTCGAACGGCAGGTAGGTGCCGGTCGGATTGTTCGGATTGGCAAGGAAGACGACCTTCGTCTTTGCCGTCACCGCTGCCAGTATTGCATCGACATTGGCGGTCTCATTGGTTTCCTTCGCCACCACCGGCACCCCGCCGGCGGCCTGGATGCAGATGCGATAGACCAGGAAACCGTGTTCGGTGAAAATGCCTTCGTCGCCCGGCTGTATATAGGTCGAGCCCAGAAGACTGATGATTTCGTCCGATCCGTTGGAGCAGACGATGTTGGCCGGGTTCAGCCCATAGGCCTCGGCGATCGCTTCGCGCAGCTTGGTGGCTGAACCGTCCGGATAGAACTCGAGCCGGCCAGCGACTTCGCGCACCGCCTCGATCGCCGCCGGAGAAGGTCCGAGCGGATTTTCATTGGACGACAGCTTGTGAACCGTCACGCCCGCCGGTGCCGCGCTCTTGCCTGGCACATAGGCGGCAATGTCCATGATGCCCGGCTTGGGCTGGGGGCGGCTGGTGTCTTCTGCTTGCGTCATTTGCGGGGATGTCCGGATATTTCCAAAGCCTCAAAGGGGCGCTCGGGAAATACAGGCCGGGGCGCGGAATGTCGAGGGAAAGCTTTGTCGTTGACGCCGCAAGGACACGGTCGTAAAAGGTGGCCATGTTCCGTGGTGATTTGGCCGGTCGGCTTGCAGCCACGTTAAAGAAGTCGCTAAAAAGGACCGATGAAGACGAGCTCGTTCGGACCGGTCGCGATTTCGCCGCCGGTCTTTTTGTTTGGAGCTTGTGTGATGCCGATCAAGATTCCCGATCAACTCCCCGCCCGCGAGGTGCTTGTGCGCGAGGGCGTGTCGGTGATGGACGAACAGACGGCGCTGCGCCAGGACATCCGTCCGCTGCAGATCGGGCTTCTGAACCTCATGCCGAACAAGATCCGCACCGAGACGCAGTTCGCGCGGCTGATCGGCGCCTCGCCCCTTCAGGTCGAACTGACGCTGGTGCGCATCGGCAACCATAAGGCCAAGAACACGCCCGAAGACCACCTTATCTCCTTCTACCAGACATGGGAGGAGGTCAGGCAGCGCAAGTTCGACGGCTTCATCGTCACCGGGGCGCCGGTGGAACTCCTGGACTTCGAGCATGTCACCTATTGGGACGAGCTCAAGCGCATCTTCGACTGGACGACCACCCACGTCCATTCCTCCTTCTTCATCTGCTGGGGGGCGATGGCCGCTGCCTGGCATTTCCATCAGGTTCCGAAATACACACTCGACAAGAAGGCCTTCGGCGTCTTCCGTCATCGCAACAATGCGCCCGCCTCCCCTTATCTTGCGGGCTTTTCGGACGATTTCGCCATTCCCGTTTCGCGCTGGACGGAAGTGCGCGGCACCGACATTCCGTCCGGCTCGGAGTTGAACCTGCTCATGGATTCGGAGGTGACCGGTCCCTGTCTGCTCGCCGAAGCGACCGGCAACCGGCTCTATATGTTCAATCACATCGAATATGATTCCACGTCGCTCAAGGAAGAATATGACCGCGACGTAGCCTGCGGCGTGTCAATCGATGTGCCGCACGAATATTACCCCGAGGACGATCCGGCCCGCCGGCCGCTCAATCGCTGGCGCTCGCATGCCCATCTGCTTTTCGGCAACTGGATCAACCAGGTCTATCAGACCACGTCTTACGACCTGGAGGATGTCGGCAAGAGCCGGGCGACCGTCGCATAGCCGGGAGACGGCTGGCCGCCCGCTGAAGTGGCGATCCGGTCCTATTTCGAGAGGCTGGCGGCGATCAGCCGGTCGGCATTGGCCGCAATCGAGCCCGCCGGACCGCCGGGGCCGAAAAGCTGGCCCGACACATAGGCGCCTTCGATCAGCAGCAACAAGCCGTCGCCCAGCGTGTCCGAGTCCGGCGCGCCCATGGCTTTCGCCATCTCGCGCAGGCGGCGGCGCAGTTCACGTTTGTTGGCCTCGCCCACCAGCCGCGCCGGATGACCCGTTTCGGGGTATTCGATGGCTGCGTTGGTCATGCCGCATCCGCGGTAGTCCGCCATGACCGCACGTGTGCCGACACCCGATAGAAACGCCAATATCTGGCGACGCGGGTCGCCCGGATGCGCTTCTACCGCCGCATCGAAACGCCGCCAGAATTCGACCTCGTAAAGGCGGAGATAAGACGCAGTCAGCTCGTCCTTGGACGAAAAGCTGCGATAGAGGCTGGGCTTGGTGACGCCGGCGCGGCGCACGATCTCATCGACGCCGATGGCGCGTATGCCTTGTCGATAGAACAGATTGCGCGCCACATCGAGTATCCGGTCGGCGGCGCGCGGCAGCGGCGCGGCTGCCGTCCTGTCGGCGCTATCCGACTGGGACTCGACCGTTTTGTCAGGATGATTGGCTGATCTTTGCGTCATTCCACGGTTGCCACTTGACTTTGTTACCGATCGGTACGTAGTTAGGTGAAGAATTTACGTACCGGTTAGTAACATGAACATAGTGCAGAAACGGCCTTTTGGCCAGCGCTACGCTTTCGTGGTGGTGGCAGTCATCTTCCTGGCGCTGCTGATTGCGGCCGGCCTGCGTTCTGCACCCGGCGTGCTGATGCTGCCGCTGGAGGAGGCCTTCGGCTGGCGACGTGATGTCATCTCGCTCGCCGCGGCTATCGGCATTTTCCTCTACGGTCTTGCAGGACCCTTCGCGGCGTCGCTGATGGACGGCGTCGGCCTGCGGCGCACGCTTCTGGGCGCGATCGCTCTGATGTCGGCCGCGACCGGGGCGAGCCTGTTCATGACCGAGCCATGGCAGTTGATCGCCACATGGGGCGTCTTTTCGGGTGTCGGCTCCGGCGCGGTCGCCTCGGTGCTCGGCGCCACAATCGTCAACCGGTGGTTCAAGACCAACCGCGGCCTGATGATGGGATTGATGTCGGCAAGCAGCGCCACCGGCATGCTGGTCTTCCTGCCGCTTCTTGCAGCACTCGCGCAATCAGGCGGCTGGCAGCCTGTGGTGATTGCGGTTTCGCTCGCCACGGCAGCCTTGCTGCCGCTGATCTATTTCCTTGTACCGGAGCGCCCGGCCTCGATCGGCCAGACGCGCTATGGCGCCGACAAGGACGAGGTAGCGGAGGCTCCGGCGCAGGGAAACTTCTTCATGACCACGCTGGCCACGCTGCGCCGTGCGGCCGGCACGCGGGTGTTCTGGTATCTTTTCGCAACCTTCTTCGTCTGCGGCTTCACCACCAACGGGCTGGTCGGCACCCACCTCATCGCCTATTGCGGCGACATGGGCATTCCCGAGGTAAGTGCGGCGGGGTTGCTGGCGCTGATGGGCGTGTTCGATCTGATCGGCACCACCTTTTCCGGCTGGCTGACCGACCGCTTCGATCCACGCAAGCTGCTCGGCGTCTACTACGGGGTTCGCGGCCTGTCGCTGATCTATCTGCCCTTTTCCGGCTTTTCCGGCACCAGCTTGACCATATTCGCCATTCTCTACGGGCTTGACTGGATCGCCACCGTGCCGCCGACGCTCAGGCTCTCCAACGAGGCGTTCGGTGACCGCAGCGGGCCGCTGGTGTTCGGCTGGATCGTCGCCGGCCATCAGGTTGGGGCGGCCACTGCCGCCTTCTTCGGCGGCGCTTTGCGCGAGATGCAGGGCGACTACGTTCTGGCCTTCCAGATCGCCGGGATGACTGCCATCGCTGCCGCTGCCCTTTCGCTGATGATCGATCCGACCGAAACCAGGGAGAGCGCCGCCCAGCCGGCGTGAAGGCACGTTACGGGCCTGCCATTCAGCGCAGCGCCCGTCCAGCCCCTTGCGGCGTCAGCACCGGCACGAAGACGCGGCGCGAAGCCCGCGCCGCCACAGGCACTCCCTGGTAAAGTCGCTTTTGCGCCGCGACCACGACGACGCCGGAAAAAATCGGCCAGAAACGACGACCGCTGCTTTCCAGCAGCCGGTGGAAGCGCAGCATGAAATGGCGCTGCGATGGCGGGAACAGCAGCGCTTCCGACCACGCGGCCGGAGTGAAATTGGCATCGCGCAGCAATTCATTGAGCTGGCTGCGGGAAAACGGCCGGCCGGTGCCGAATGGCGTATGCTCGAAACGCGCCCAGACGCCCCTGCGGTTCGGCACGACGATGACCACGTGGCCGGCCGGCGACAGCACCCGCCAGATTTCCTTCAGTGTCTCACGCGGATTTTCGGCATGTTCGAGCGAATGGACGAGAAGCATGCGGTCGATCGACGAATCGGCCAGCGGCAGTTCCTCGTCGAACACCAGCACCGTCGACGACGGCCGTGACGGCGGCCAGTTCACCGCCCCTTGGGTTGCGGGCATGAAGGCGAAGACCCGCTCCGCATCGGCGCCGAAACGGTCGAGCCAGGGCAGCGTGTAGCCGAGCCCGACCAGACGCTCGTTCGGGATATTGGCCCAGACCGAAGCGAGGGCCATGCCGATCGACTGCGCGGCGATGCCCCCTAGGGTGGTGCTGTAGAATGAGCGCAGATCGACGATATCGCAATTCATGGACCGGACGGTAGCGGCGTTGCCGAAGAAGTTCAACGAAGGTCGCGCCCGCAGGTGACAGAGGCAAGCGCCCACCCTATCCTCCGAAACACTGCTTCACGCACTCATTCATGGAGGCCGGCATGACCCTGCGGATCGAACAATTCATGTGCCGGAGCGACAATTTCGGCGTTCTCGTGCATGACGGCGAAACCGGCCAGACCGCACTGATCGATGCACCTGAGGAGGCCGCGATCCTCACGGCCATTCGCCGCACCGGCTGGACGCCGTCGGTGATACTGACCACGCACCACCATCTGGACCATGTCGAGGCCAATCTGGCGCTGAAACAGCGATTCGGCCTGCGCATCATCGGCCCGGAGGCGGAAGCAAAAAAAATCCCGGGCATCGACGAAACGGTCGAGGACGGATCGGTCTTCACCTTCGGCTCGCAGCAGGTGCATGTCATCGAAACGCCCGGCCATACGGCCGGTCACGTCTGCTATCATTTTCCTGCGGCCAAGGTGGCGTTCACCGCCGATACGCTGTTTGCGCTGGGCTGCGGCCGACTGTTCGAGCGACCACCGGCTGCCATGCTGGCATCGCTGAAGAAACTCGCCGCGCTTCCTTCCGAAACCACCATCTATTGCGGACATGAGTATACGCAGGCGAATGCCCGCTTCGCGCTGTCGGTCGACCCGACCAATTCGGCGCTGAAGGAACGCGCTGCCGAAATCGACCGCCTGCGCGCCGAAGGCAAGCCGACGCTGCCGACGACCATCGCGCGGGAACTCGCGACCAATCCGTTCCTGCGCTGGCACGACAAGGCGATCAGGCGCAATCTCGGCATGGAGAACGCGTCCGACGAGGAGGTGTTCGCCGAACTTCGCCAGCGCAAGGACGTGTTCTAGGCTTCTCTGCGCGGTCAGGCTCGTGCTTCAGCCTTCTTCGAAGCAGCCTTGCCGAACAGCAGCGATTTCGCCGCAAGCACGGCACCTCCGGTAATGAGCAGGCAAGCGGCGATGATGCTGAGGCTCGGCTCGGCGAAACCCGCGACGATCAGCACCAGGGTCGAGAGCAGCGGCGCGGCATAGCTTGCCGCGCCCAGCACCTGGATATTGCCGCGCTTCACGCCATGATCCCAGGCGTAGAAGGCTGCCCCCACCGGCATCAGCCCGAGGCCGAGGATTGCCAGCCATTGCCCAGCGGTTTCCGGCAGCACCGTCTGCTCGAGCGCCAGGTGACAGGCGAGCGAAAGCAGCGAAGTGGCCGCACAGAACCAGGTGACGATACTGGTCGGCACGGCCGGAAAGCGACGCGACAATAGCGAATAGCCCGACCACAGGAAAGCGCAAACACCAGCCATGGCGTAACCGAAAAGGTAGCGGCTTTCGAAGGCAAGACCGCCGCCCTTGGTGACGATAAGGAAAGTGCCGGCAAGCCCGAGCAGCGCGCCGGCGACGTGGTTCCAGCGCAATTGCTCACCAGGCATCATCGCCGAGCCGAGCACGATCAGCAGCGGCCAGAGATAGGCGATCAGGCTGGCCTCCACCGCCGGTGCATTACGCAGTGCCGTGAAGTAGAAGAAATGATAGCCGAAAAGGCCGGCGATGCCGATCACCCAGACCTGCGGCGGAATTTTCACGGGCGCGGCCGGCGCCGTCATGAACAGGCGGGCGACGAGGCCGACCCCGGTGCCGATGGCGAAGGTGATTGCCGAAAGCAGGAACGGCGGCACCCTGCCGGAAGCGTCGGTCAGAAGCGCCAGCAGCGCCCACATGGCGACCGCCGAAAAGCCGATGAGTGTTGCCCGCCCCATATCTCCTCCTGAAACGGACAAGGAGGGCAATGCCGCCTAGTTCGCCGCTTCGAACTTCCGTGCCCGGATGGTGATCGTGCCGATCTGCGTGCCCACCGTGGCGTAGACCGGGGCATATACGCCGGTTGTGCCCACCGGCGCAAATGCGATGGCGATCTTGCTGCGGTTTTGAAGATAGGTGATCGACTTGTGGCCCTTGCGATAGCCGGCCACCGGCACGAACCGCGCACTGCAGAAGATCGCGTCGCCCTTGTAGCCCGGAAACGAAACCGGCTCGATCGAGGAGTAAGCGAGCACGAGGTCGGCGCGCATCTCGCCGTCATACATCTTGACCGTGCGGTCGCAGACATGTTCCGGGCCTTTGGCGCGCACCAGGGCGGCCGAAATGGGATCGACGACGGTCCTCAGATCCTGCCTGCTCAGCGAAACCCAATCTTCGCCGCGCTTTTTCAATGGCGGCACATTCACGGTGCTAGCCACGTTGCCGCCAGAAAAGCCGATCTCGGTCTTCTTGGCCTTGCGCCCCGATATATAGGTGGTGGCGAAATGGTCCGGACGTGGCGTCGATCCGGCGAAGCGGCCGGAAGCGGAAACCGTGCCCCTGGTGTCGTCGAAAATCTGGGCTATTCCGGCGCTGGCGAGCGACCCCTTGATGGAAAAAGTCCGGCCGCTGAAGGTACTTTCGAAGCGCGAACGCGCCACGGTGAGGCCCAGAAAGGAGACGGAGTACTCGCTGTGGAACAGTTGCGGGGCACTGTGGACGGCGCTCGCCGGCAGGCAGGCGACGAGCAGGAGAGGCAGGAAACACGCAAGTCTGTTCTTCGGCAAGACATCGACCTTGTGACGTACCCGGGCATAGGCCCCGACTTCACCCCCTTGCCGCCGCTTAGAGAAGCCGAATCGGGCCTTTCTATGGACGATCGGCATCCACCAAAGCCATGCCCGTGCTTGACGCACCGCCCAAATGCCATTATGGAACGCCAACTTTTCATGCGGCCGCTTGATCAAGACTGCGCGCCACCTGTTTCGGTGCGTCACAATTGCATGGCCCGTTCTAGAACCGAAGGTACGAAAAATGTCCCGCGCATGTGAACTGACCGGCAAGGCCGTTATGTCCGGCAACAATGTGAGCCACGCCAACAACAAGACGCGGCGTCGCTTCCTGCCGAATCTCGTCAATGTGACGCTGATTTCGGAAGCGCTCAACCAGAATGTGCGCCTGCGCATTTCCGCCGCAGCGCTGCGTTCGGTCGAGCATCGCGGCGGTCTGGATGCCTTCCTCGCCAAGGCTGATGTCAACGAGCTTTCGCAGCGTGCACGCCTGCTGAAGAAGCAGATCGCCAAGAAGGCGGATGAAGCAGCCGCCTGAGCGGTCTTGCGGCTCGCGGAAGCCTTCCCTTTCCGGAGCATGACGCCGCGCCGTCAGGCTCCACTGGTTCCATAACCCAGGCTAAAAAAATGACAATTCCTTCCCGCTATGTGCCTTTCGTGGCTGCCATGGCGCTCGCCGTCGTGGCAGCGAATATCCTTGTGCAGTTTCCGGTGCAGGGCAATGTCGGGCCATTGGCACTCGCCGATATCCTGACCTGGGGCGCATTCACCTACCCGTTCTCCTTCCTGGTAACCGACCTGGCCAATCGCCGCTATGGGCCGAAGATTGCACGCCGCGTAGTCTTCGTCGGCTTCATGACGGCCGTGACCTGCTCGATCGCCGTGCCGCCACTGCTGTTCCACTTCGGACTTGTTGAATACCAGATGGCAGCCGACCGGCTGGCGCGCATCGCAATGGCTTCGGGTGCTGCATTCCTCGCCGCGCAACTGCTCGACGTGACGGTATTCAACAGGCTGCGGCGCCAGTCCTGGTGGCGGGCGCCGATTTTCGGCACGCTGGCCGGATCGATCGTCGATACCGCTATTTTCTTTTCCGTGGCCTTTGCCGCAGCCTTCGCCTTTGCCGGCCCGAACGACGCGTTTGCGCTGGAAGCCGCACCGTTGATGGGCATTTTTTCGGTCGAAACGGCTCGCTGGATATCGTGGGCGCTGGGCGATCTGGCGGTCAAGCTGCTTATCGCGGTATTTGCGCTCATCCCCTATCGGCTGCTTGCGGCCAGGTGGTCTCAGCCGATCGTCGCGGTCTAAATCAGCGATCGATCTTCGTCGACAAAATGATGGACGACAGCGTGCGCTCTACGCCGTCGAGCGCACCGATACGGTCGATCACCGCGTCGAGATCGCGCACCGATGGCGCCTCCACCACGATGATCATATCGAAGCTGCCACTGACTGAGTGCAGCGTGCGCACTTGCGGGATGCCCCTAAGCACGGCTTCCACCGATGGCGACAGCTTGGGCAGTGCCGTCACCAGTATATGCGCCCGCACCAGGTTCTTCTCGTGGTCAGGCGTAAGCCTGACGCTGTAGCCGGCTATCACGCCGTTTCGTTCCAGCCGCTCGATGCGGCTTTGCACGGTCGTGCGCGACACCCCGAGCCGTCTCGCCAGATCGGCGATGGGGGCGCGAGCATTCTCGCGCAGCAGGGCGATCAGCGCGTGGTCGGCTTCTGTCGTCACTTTGCATTCCTTTTTCGTCTTTTCGCTATATTGCTATCGCCGATCTGCGCAAAACGATACTGTTTTTCGACGTCACTCACGGCTACGATTCTCCCGCAACATCTGAGGGGCAGGATCATGAAAGACATCGTCATCGTCGGGGCGGGCAAGATCGGCGCAACGATTGCTTCTATGTTGATGGAAACCGGCGACTACGCCATTACCGTCGTAGACCGCTCGCAGGCGCAGCTTGCCGCGCTTGACCTCGGCACGGAAATCACCACGCGGCAGATCGATATCGGCGTGGATGGCGCGCTCGATCCGGTGCTTGCCGGCAAGTTTGCGGTGCTGAGTGCTGCTCCTTTTCACCTGACCACGAACATCGCCGAGGCGGCCGCCAGGGCCGGCGTTCACTATCTCGATCTCACCGAAGACGTGGCGAGCACAAGACGCGTAAAAGAGTTGGCGGTGGGCGCAAGAAATGCCTTCATTCCGCAATGCGGGCTGGCGCCGGGTTTCGTTTCCATCGTTGCCAACGATCTGGCCAAGCGCTTCGACACGCTGGAAAGCGTGCGCATGCGGGTCGGCGCTTTGCCGCAATATCCGGCCAATGCGCTGAACTACAATCTGACCTGGAGCACCGACGGCGTCATCAACGAATATTGCGAGCCTTGCGAGGCTATCGTCGATGGCGAATTGGTTTCAGTGCCGCCGCTGGAGGAGCGCGAGGAGTTTTCGCTCGACGGCGTGACCTATGAGGCATTCAACACTTCGGGCGGCCTCGGAACGCTCTGCGACACCTACAAGGGAAGGGTGCGCACGCTCAATTACCGGACCATCCGTTATCCCGGTCATGCTGCCATCATGAAGGCGCTGCTCAACGATCTTGGCCTGCGCGACCGCCGCGAGGTGCTGAAGGACATACTGGAAAATGCGCTTCCTGCGACCATGCAGGATGTGGTGGTGATCTTCGTGACCGTCAGCGGCCGCAAGAACGGCCGACTGATGCAGGAAAGCTACGCCAACAAGATCTACAGCGGCCGCATCGGCGGGACGATGCTGAGCGCGATCCAGATCACCACCGCCTCCGGCATTTGCGCCGTGCTCGACATGCTGGCCGGTGGCAAACTGCCGTCGAGGGGTTTTGTCCGGCAGGAAGACATCACTTTGGAGGCCTTCCTGGCCAACCGCTTCGGTCGCAACTATCTGCCGGCAAGCACCTCGCATCTGGCGGCGTGAGGCGTCGAGCGCCCCTCTCTCCGTCCGTCAATCCTCGTGCAGCACGAACTCCAGATAGAGGTTGCGCTGCAAGATCGAGTGATTGTCATCCGACATCAGCGACACCATGACTGCGCCGTCGGCGCGTCGCCACACGTCCATCGCCTCCATATTGTCGATCTGGTAATTCATGTCCGCTTGAAGCAATACCGGGCCATCGGCGAGCTTGCCTTTGCCGATGGTCGCGCTTTCCAGGCGCCTCAGCCGCATCCGCACCCCTCGGGCCATGGAGAAGCTTCTCTCCAGCAGCAGCAGGTCACCGTTCGGCAGGAACGCGCCGTCGGTAATATCGAAATCGCCGCTGCGCTTGACGCTGAACACGCCTTTGGCAGGTTCTGACAACACGGCGGCAAAGATATTGCCCTGACTGTCGAGGCTCTTTTCCGAAACCACCGTCAGCGCGCCTTCGAGCACCCCGCCGGCCGGCGCATAAGCAACCGTCTCAAAACCGCGGTTCACTCGCAGCTCATGGGCCGGAACCAGGAAGTCGAGTTCCCCGAATGTCCCCTGCATGTTGCTCGGATCGATCCGGTATTGCGCGACGCGGTGATTGCGCTCGAAGCCCACGGTTGCGATGCCATCCTTGACCGCGAGGCCCTCTGCATCGACTTCCCATTTCCTTTCGAACGGCTGTCCGGTCACATCGACCATCGGCACCATGCGGAACCCGGAAATACCTGTCGGGCGTTGATCGGCATCGCGCGTGACCTGTCCGAAAAACCAGAAGCCGGTGTCGGCCACGCCGATGAAATCGGCTCCCGGCGACAGGAAACGCATCGACGAAAGGGCGCCGAAATCGCGCGCCGACGACGTCATCTCCAGCCCGCCGACAAATTCCAGCGGACCGAATTGCCTGTCGTTACGCCCGATCCTGAACTGCGTGATCGGACGGGAGGAGACTTCGATCTGCTCGACCAGCGATGGTTCGGCATGGACCGGTGCGACGAGCAGCGATAACACCAGCACCGCATATGCGCATATGCGCCGGCTTAGCCCCTCACCAGGCCTCCGCTTCGCTCGGCCACCCTCTCGCCGTCGGGGAGAGGAAGCTTTCGACGTCACCGACCACCTTGCTAAGTGCCGCTGGAGGAAACGAAGAAAAGGCGACAACCTCCTCTCCCCAACGGCGAGAGGGTGGCCGCGAAGCGGCCGGGCGAGGGGGGAAAATCTTACTGCCACAAGACGTTGCTTAGCCAGCCCGGCGGAAACCGCCGCGGCCACCGCGAGAGATTTCTTCCTCGAACAGCGCGGCAAGCTGCTCGGTCATGGCACCGGCCAATTCCTCCGCATCGACGATGGTGACGGCACGGCGATAATAGCGGGTGACGTCATGGCCGATACCGATGGCCAGAAGCTCGACCGGCGAACGCATCTCGATAAGGTCGATGACGGCGCGCAGATGCCGCTCGAGATAATTGCCAGGGTTGACCGAAAGCGTCGAATCGTCGACCGGCGCGCCGTCCGAGATCATCATCAGGATCTTGCGCTGTTCGGGCCGTGCAATCAGGCGGTTGTGCGCCCAAAGCAGCGCCTCGCCGTCGATGTTTTCCTTGAGCAACCCTTCACGCATCATCAGGCCGAGATTGCGCCGCGCGCGACGCCAGGGCGTGTCGGCGCTCTTGTAGATGATGTGGCGCAGGTCGTTGAGGCGGCCAGGCCCGGCCGGCTTGCCTTCCTTCAGCCACTTCTCGCGTGCCTGCCCGCCCTTCCAGGCGCGCGTGGTGAAGCCGAGAATTTCCACCGAAACGCCGCAACGCTCCAGCGTGCGCGCCAGAATATCGGCGCAGGTCGCCGCAACGGTGATCGGCCGACCACGCATCGAGCCGGAATTGTCGAGCACCAGCGTGACGACGGTATCGCGGAACTTGGTGTCACGCTCCTGTTTGAAGGACAGCGGCTGCATCGGGTCGATGACGACGCGCACCAGGCGAGCCGGATCAAGATAGCCTTCTTCCAGATCGAAATCCCAGGAGCGGTTCTGTTGCGCCATTAAGCGGCGCTGCAGCCGGTTGGCGAGACGGCCAACCACGCCCTGCAAATTGGCCAGTTGCTTGTCGAGGAAGGCGCGCAGGCGATCGAGTTCTTCTTCCTCGCACAGATCATCAGCGCCGACGGTTTCGTCGAACGCCGTGGTGAAGACCTTGTAATCGATCTCGCGCGGCAGGTTGGCGAACGGATCGTTCTTGCGCTTGGCCTCGCCGGGCGTTTCGGCGTCGGCATCGTCCTCGTCAGACAATTCGTCGGAGGTCGCGTCGGCAGCGTCGGTCTCCCCCTCCTGGTCTTCCTGCTCGGAAGACTCAGCCTCCTCCGGCTGCGAATCCTCGGACCCGGAATCGTCCTCGCCTCCCTCCTCGCTGTTTTCCTCGCCCTGCGGCTGTTCCTCGTCGTTGTCCTCATTTTCGTCGGACAGTTCGTCGTCGCCGATCTCCTCGGCCATGTCGAGCGAAGCCAGCATGTCGCGCACCAGCCGGGCAAAAGCCTGCTGGTCATCGAGTTTCGTGGCGAGCCCGTCGAGATCGGCACCGGCCTTGTCCTCGACCCAGCCGCGCCATAGCGAAACCAGCTTCTCGCCGCTCTTGGGCGCCGGTCGGCCAGTCAGCTTCTCGCGCACCATCAGTGCCAGCGCTTCCTCGAGGGGCGCATCCGCCTGGTCACGCACGTCGGCAAGATTGGCCTTGGCGTATCTGTCCTCGAGCATGAAGCCGATATTGTCGGCAACGCCCGTCATCGCCCGGCTGCCGATCGCCTCGACGCGCGCCTGCTCGACCGCGTCGTAGACAGCGCGGGCCTGCTTGCCCTCGGGTGCCAGCCGGGTATGGATGCGCGCATCATGGCAGGCACGCCTGAGCGCCAGCGAGTCGCCGATGCCGCGTGTTACGGCGACATCGGTTTTCGAGCCCTTCTTGGGAAGTTCGGGAAGCCGTGCCCGGTTGCCGGCAAGCGCCGGCTTGTCCTTGGCAAAGGCGACATCGAGCTCACCATCGCCGGAGATGGCGCGCATGCACACTGTGATCGCGCGCTTGAAGACGTCAGCTTCCGCGCCCGCCTTGGGCTTGCCGCGTGTATTGTCGCCCGGTCCCGCCACGCGAAATTACCCCAGAACGGCGTTGGCCGCCGATTCCGGCAGTTCCTCGCCAAAGGCGCGCTGATAGAATTCGGCAACGATCGAGCGCTCGAGTTCGTCGCACTTGTTGAGGAAGGTCAGGCGGAAGGCCAGCCCGATATTGCCGAAGATCTCGGCATTCTCCGACCAGGTAATGACCGTGCGCGGGCTCATCACCGTGGACAAATCGCCATTGATGAAGGCCGAACGCGTCATATCGGCGACGCGCACCATCTTGTTGACGATCTCGCGGCCCTTCTCGTTGCGATAGTGCTTCGACTTGGCGAGAACGATGCCGACCTCATTTTCGTGCGGCAGGTAGTTCAAGGTGGTGACGATCGACCAGCGGTCCATCTGCGCCTGATTGATCTGCTGCGTGCCGTGGTAAAGGCCCGTCGTGTCGCCGAGGCCGACCGTGTTGGCCGTGGCGAACAGGCGGAAAGCCGGATGCGGACGGATGACGCGGCTCTGGTCGAGCAGCGTCAGCCGGCCCGAGGATTCCAGCACGCGCTGGATGACGAACATCACGTCCGGGCGGCCGGCGTCGTACTCGTCGAAGCACAGCGCCACATTGTGCTGATAGGCCCATGGCAGGATGCCGTCGCGGAACTCGGTGACCTGCATGCCTTCCTTGACGACGATCGCGTCCTTGCCGACCAGATCGATGCGGCTGACATGGCTGTCGAGATTGACGCGTACGCAGGGCCAGTTGAGGCGAGCCGCAACCTGCTCGATATGGGTCGACTTGCCGGTGCCGTGATAGCCCGACACCATGACGCGGCGATTGTAGGCAAACCCCGCCAGGATCGCGACAGTCGTGTGCGGATTGAACAGATAGTCCGGATCGACATCCGGCACATGCTCGGTTGTCGCGGAATAGGCCGGGACCACCATGGTGGACTCGAAGCCGAATTTCTCTTTCACCGACACGGTCGTGTCCGGCAGGTTTGCGATGTCGCGATCGACCTTGTTCATGATGTCTCCACGGGCGAAGGAGCGGCTTCGCCGGCAATCGAATTTCGTCGGGGCGGTCTTAGAGCCTTTTCCAGCCTGATGAAAGTTGGAAATCGACGCAGACCCTGGCCACTTCAGCCCAGGCCTGCCCGCTTGAGCACGCGATAAGCCTGCAAGACGTCGCGCAGCCGGTCTTCGGACCCCCTGTCTCCGCCATTCGCATCGGGGTGATGGCGTTTGACCAGTTCTTTATAGCGCGCCTTGACGTCGGCGCCAGTCGCCTTTGTGGTAAGGCCAAGCGTTTCCAGCGCCTTGGCCTCAAGCGGCTTGGCCTTGCGCTCGCGGGGTGCTGTCCGCTGATCGCCGAATATGTTGAACGGATCGCGCACGCGGTTGTAGTAGCCGGCGCGGCCCGAACGCTGCTGCGCGAAATCCGGCGAGGAGCGCGCGCCGCTGTTGGTGCCTATGGTCCAGGTCGGGCGATGGCCGGTCAACGCCTCTTTCTGGAAGCGGGCGATATCGCTGTCGGCAAGGCCGGAGAAATAGTTGAAGCCCTTGTTGTACTCGCGCACATGGTCGAAGCAGAAGCGGAAATACTCCCCCTCCTTCAAGCGTCCGACCGGGGCGCGATGCGTGCCCGGCTCGTGGCAGCCATCCCACTGACAGACCGGCGCCTGCGCCTTCGCCTCGGCCTGAGGATCGGCGCGCACGCGGATTTTGTCGAAATATTTCGGATAGGGTTTCATCTGATCCCATTTAGGGGAATGCAGGCCTGTAGAACAAGAATTGACATTTCCGCAATGATAGCTCTAACCCGCTGAATCGCGGTTTAATCGGCCGAGCATGCATTTTGCGGGATTGCCGCATATGTGGGTGAAGGAGGCGGCAATGTCCAGACAGGCAACGATGGAATCCAAGCTGAAGCAGGCCTATTCGCCGGAGCGGCTGGAAGTGCTGAACGAAAGCCACCTTCACGCCGGGCACCATCACGAGGAATCCGGTCACCATGTCACCTATGACGGCACCGGGGAGACGCATTTCCGCATCCGCATCGTTTCGCCGGTCTTCGCCGGAATGAGCCGGCTCGAACGGCACCGCTCGGTCAACGCCCTGCTTGCCGATGAGCTTGCCGGCGGCGTCCATGCGCTGGCCATCGAGGCCGCCGCCCCAGGTGAACCGGTGAGGTGGTAGCCATGACCGAACCGCTCTTTCGACGGCTGGCCGCCGAGGCGCTCGGATCCGCATTCCTGCTCGCCACTGTGGTTGGCTCGAGTATCATGGGTGCGCGTTTGGCGGAGGGGTCGGCGGCCCTCGCGCTGCTCGTTACTTCGATGTCCACCGGCTCGATGCTGGTTGTTTTAATCTGGACCTTCGCACCGATTTCCGGCGCGCATCTCAATCCGGCCGTCAGCCTCGCCTTTGCCGCCGACGGACAGTTGAAGTGGCGGGATCTCGTTCCCTACGCGGCCGCGCAAACCGTCGGCTTCGTTGTCGGAGTGTGGGCGGCACACGCCATGTACGAATTGCCGATCCTGCAACTGTCCGCCACCGCGCGGACCGGGGCGGGCCATTGGCTGGCGGAAGGAATCGCGACGTTCGGACTGATCTTCGTAATCATCGGCTGCGTGGCAAGGCGTCCTGCGGTCGTGCCGGCGGCTGTCGGTCTCTACATCGGTGCAGCCTATTGGTTTACCGCCTCGACGGCGTTCGCCAATCCGGCCATGACGGTCATTCGAGCGTTTACCGGAACGGCCGCCGGCATTGCGCCCCAGCATGTTGCGGGTTTCGTCATTGCCCAGTTCGCCGGTGCGGCGATGGCGATTGCGGCGGGCCGGCTCTTCTGGCCGCGGCCTACCCAGGCTTGCGCTGCGCCGGCGACCCAACCTCAACGGATACCGGCCTGATCCTGATCCGGGTGATGCGGTTCCTCTCGCGCTTCATGACGATGAAACGCTTGCCGTGGAAAGTGAACGCCTGTTTTTCGTCGGGAATCGTCTGCGTTTCATGAATGACCAGCCCGGCGATGGTCACCGCCTCTTCATCCGGCAATTGCCAATCGAGTGCCCGATTGAGATCGCGGATCGGCACCGAGCCGTCGACGACGATCGAGCCGTCCGCCTCCTGGCGTACTCCCTGAACGTCGACATCATGCTCGTCGGCGATATCGCCGACGATCTCCTCGATGATGTCCTCCAGCGTGACCAGCCCTTCAAGTTCGCCATATTCGTCGACGACGAGCGCGAAATGCGACTTGCGACGCAGGAATGCGTTCAGTTGCTCCTGAAGGCTGGTCGTGTCGGGCACGAACCACGGCTTGGATGCGACCTTCATCACGTCGATCTGCGAAAAATCGTTTCCGACATCGTTGAGCGCCCTGAGCAGGTCCTTCGCATGCAGCACGCCGACAATATTATCGGTGCTGCCGCGCCACAGCGGCATGCGGGTATGCGGGCTTTGCAGTATTTCGCGCACCACCGCCTCGGGCGCATTGTCGGCGTTGACCGAGCGCATATTGAGACGATGGACCATGACGTCGGAGACTTCGAGATCGTCGAGGTCAAGGAGCCAGCCGACACGATCACGTTCCGGCTTGCTGCCATTCTCGCGACGCAGCTCGGCGACGGCGCTTCGCAGTTCCTCGCGGGCAGATTGCGGCGGCTCGATCTGGCTGAGCTTGAGACCGAACGCCGCCAGAAGCTGTTTGTGAAAAACGCCAGCCAGCACGACCAACGCTGCAACCGCACAGATGGCGGCAAGCAATGGCGTGGTCATTCGGGCAGATTCTGTCGAAGGAAGGCGAGCACCTCCGAGGAGGGCACGTCCTTGGCGATGAAGGATCTGCCTATGCCGCGCGTCAATATGAAGGTAAGTGCGCCGCGCGAGACCTTCTTGTCCTGCGCGATATAGGCAAGCAGACGATCGGCATCGGGCAGCGAGCCGGGAATGTCGGCGATGCGCCACGGCAAGCCGACGGCGCGAAGGTGCGCTTCGACGCGCTCGGCATCGTCGAGCGAAGCGAGATTCATGCGCGCCGAAAAGCGATGCGCAAGCGCCATGCCGATGGCTACGCCCTCGCCGTGCACCAGGCGCGCGCTTTCATAGCCGGTCGCTGCCTCCAGCGCATGGCCGAATGTGTGGCCAAGATTGAGAAGTGCCCGGTCGCCGGTCTCGAACTCGTCGCGCGCGACGACGTCGGCCTTTGCGCGGCACGATTGCGCAATCGCTTCAGTCCGTGCCGGACCGCCCGAAAACACCTCCTGCCAGTTCTTTTCCAGCCAGGCGAAGAAATCCGGTCGGTCGATCAATCCGTATTTGGCCACCTCCGCATAGCCGGCGCGAAATTCGCGAGCCGGCAACGTATCGAGAACGTCGGTGTCGGCCAGCACAAGACGCGGCTGGTGGAAGACACCGACGAGGTTCTTGCCATGGGCGCTGTTGATGCCGGTCTTGCCGCCTACCGAGGAATCGACCTGGGCCAGGAGCGAGGTCGGCATCTGGATGAGGTTCATGCCGCGCCTGACAATGCCTGCGGCAAAGCCGGCAAGATCGCCGATCACTCCGCCGCCGAGCGCGATCATCGCGTCACCGCGCTCCAGCCGCGCTGCAAGCACACCGTCGACCACCTCCTGGAGAGCGGCGAAGCTCTTGGTCTTTTCCCCTGCCGGCAAGACGATGGTCGACGACGCTACGCCGCCCTGGCCGAGACTTTCCGTCACCGTCTGAAGATGAGCGGAGGCGACATTCTCGTCGGTAACGATTGCCGCACGAATGCCTGGCAGGCGCGCGGCGATCTCGGCCCCGGCGCGCGCGACCAGGCCCGAGCCGATCAGAATGTCATAGGCCCGATCACCAAGTCCGACCTCGACCTTGACTACTTCCTTTGTGGTCATGGTGCGGTCTCCGCAGCGCCCGGCCTCTGCCGGCCGAGATAGGCGCAAAGCTGGTCAATGACTTCCGCCGCGATGACTTCCTTGCGCTCGTCGCGGGTAACGACCGTCACGTCGGCGATCGCGTAAACCGGATAACGCTCTTTCATCAGTCGTTCCATCACGCCGCGCGGATCGGGATTCTGCAGCAGCGGCCGGGTGGGCTTCTTGCCGACGCGTTCCATGAGAATGTCGATATCGGCCTTCAGCCACACCGAAACGCCGGCCTCGGCTATGGCCTGGCGCGTCTGCGCATTCATGAAGGCGCCACCGCCGGTCGACAGAACCTGCGGCCCGTTTTCGAGCACGCGGTGGATGACGCGCTGCTCCAGCGCCCTGAACTCCGGTTCGCCATAGTGCTCGAAGAGCTCCGGCACGCTCATGCGCGAGACGCTCTCGATTTCCTGGTCGCTGTCGGTGAAGGGCAGCCGAAGCTCGGCCGCCACCTTTCGGCCGATCGCGGTTTTGCCGGCTCCCATCAGCCCGACAAAGACGATGGAGCGCCGGCCGAGATGCCTCAGCATCTCCACCCGGCTCTCGAACATGTTCTCAGGCGCCGCGCTCGTCATGCGAGCGTTTCGACATGAAAACCTCTGGCGCGTCAAGGGTTGGCCCGCGCCCTTGAAATGACATCAATGGCGTCCCATAACGGCACGGCAACACAAAGGCGCAGTGAATCTATGCCGACCCTATTTCGGTTTCTCGTGACACTTGGCATCCTGGCGGGCCTCGCCTATGGCGCGATGTTCGCGCTCGTTACCTATGTCGAGCCGAAGAAGGGCGAGATAACCATCCGCATCCCGGCAGACAAGATCAACCCGGCGCAGTAGGCCCGATGCGAAGCGGAGCACGCATCGAGGCCTTCCTGGAAATGATGAGCGCCGAGCGCGGCGCCGCCGAGAACACGCTTGCGTCCTATCGTCGTGATCTGGAGGATGCCGCCGAGAATCTTGGTGATCTGGCGCAGGCCGGAACGGCCGAAATTCGCGCCTATCTGGGCGCAATCGCCTCGCGCGGTTTTGCGCCGACCTCGCAGGCGCGCAAGCTTTCCGCGCTGAGGCAGTTCTTCAAGTTCCTCTATGCCGAGGGCTTGCGGCCCGACGATCCGACCGGAACGCTGGACAGTCCGAAGAAGGAGCGTTCGTTGCCGAAGACGATGAGCGAGGCCGAAACCGGCCGGCTGCTCGATCGTGCGGCCGCCGAAGCGGCCGATCCGGCGCTGGCCGGCGGTTCAAGACTTGCGGCCCTTCGCCTGCATGCCTTGGTCGAGGTGCTTTATGCCACCGGCTTGCGCGTCTCCGAACTGGTGGGTCTGCCGCTCACCGTGGCGATGCGGGACGAGCGCTTCTTCATCGTGCGCGGCAAGGGCAGCAAGGATCGTATGGTGCCGCTCTCGGGCAAGGCACGCGAGGCGATGCGCGCCTGGCTCAGCGAACGCAATCTGACACCAGCCTTCGCCGAAAATCCCCACCTCTTCCCGGCCGCCTCCGAGAGCGGATTTCTGCCCCGGCAGGTGTTTGCCCGCGAGTTGAAGGCGCTTGCCGCGCGCGCCGGCATCGCTTCGGCAAAAATCTCGCCGCATGTGCTGCGCCATGCCTTCGCCAGCCATCTTTTGCAGAACGGCGCCGACCTCAGGGCCGTACAGCAACTGCTCGGACATTCCGACATTTCCACGACGCAAATCTACACGCACGTTCTGGAAGAACGGCTGGTGCGGCTGGTCAACGACCATCATCCGCTTGCCGATAAGCCGCTGTGACGTTATGTGAAAGCGAAATTCGCGGCGCCGAACCCGGCATTTGAGGGTGCAGGCTGTCTTTAATGTCTCCGGGCGTATTGGTCACGCATGTACAATTACCTCGATTTCGAAAAAGCCGTAGCCGACCTCGACGGAAAAATCCTTGAGCTGAAAAAGCTGGCCGAGAGCGGCGAGGCCGTCGATGTCGGCGAGGAGATTTCGAGGCTCGAAAAGCGCTCGAAGGACGCATTGCGCGACGTCTACAAGGCTTTGACGCCCTGGCAGAAAGTGCAGGTGGCGCGTCATCCCGACCGGCCGCACTGCCTCGACTATGTCGATGCGCTGTTCACGGACTTTACGCCGATGGCCGGCGACCGCGCCTTCGGCGAGGACAACGCCATTGTCGGCGGCTTCGCCCGCTTCCGCGGGCAGCCTATCGCCGTCATGGGCCAGGAGAAAGGCTCCGACACCAAGAGCCGGCTCAAGCACAATTTCGGCTCCCCTCGCCCCGAAGGCTATCGCAAGGCCGTGCGAATCATGGAGCTTGCCGACCGCTTTTCCATCCCGCTGGTGACGCTGGTCGATACGGCCGGTGCCTATCCGGGTGTCGGCGCGGAAGAACGCGGCCAGGCCGAGGCCATCGCCCGCTCGACCTCGGCGTGCCTGGCACTCAAGGTGCCGTCGATCTCCGTCATCATCGGCGAAGGCGGGTCGGGCGGCGCCATCGCCATTGCCACCGCCAACCGGGTCTTCATGCTCGAGCATGCGATCTATTCGGTGATCTCGCCGGAAGGTGCCGCCTCGATCCTGTGGCGCGACACCACCCGCTCCAGGGACGCGGCGACCAACATGAAGATCACCGCGCAGGATCTGCGCGACCTCAAGGTCATCGACGCGATCATTCCCGAACCGCTCGGCGGCGCCCATCGTTCGCCCGAAACGGTGATCAAGGCGACAGGCGACCTGATCGACCGCACGCTTGCCGAGTTCAAGGCCAATCCGATGGATTTCCGCGAACATCGTCGCGAGAAATATCTGGCCATCGGGCGCAGTCTCTGAAGACCGCGCCGCGACGCTCTTCAGCCCATTTTTGCCACAATATTGCCGCTAGCCTGCCTTCAAACAGGTAGCGCCGTGTATGTTGCGTCTTTTGAGGCAACAGGGACGCTCTGAGCGGGCGCCCTTGCGGTAATCAATTTTCAAGGTTAACGGGCTATTGTCCGAGACCGAAATGCAGGGCCCGGCGAGAGGGGCCGACGGGGACAAAGACGATTTTCATGACGCTGTTTGCCAATATTGCGCGCGCCGGTTTGTTTGTTGCCCTGCTTGCCGCCACCGGCTGCACCGAATCCACCACTTTCGAGGACTTGTCGCCCAAAGCCGACAAGCAATTGTCCCCCAAGATCGTGGCCGAAATGAAGGCCAAAGGCATGGCCCGCGATGCTCCGGTGATGGCGCGCATCTTCAAGGAAGAGGGCAAGGTCGAAATCTGGAAACAGAAGACCAGCGGCCGCTACGACATCATCGCCAGCTACGACATCTGCAAGTTTTCCGGCAAGCTCGGGCCGAAATTCGTCGAAGGCGACCGCCAGGCGCCGGAGGGATTCTACACGGTTCGCCCCGCGCAGATGAATCCGAAGTCGAGCTATCACCTGGCCTTCAATATCGGATATCCCAACGCCTATGATCGCGCCAACGGCCGCACGGGCTCGAACCTGATGGTTCATGGCGCCTGCTCCTCGTCGGGCTGCTATTCGATGACCGACGCGCAGATCGAGGAAATCTACGCATTCGGCCGCGACGCCTTCAAGGGCGGTCAGACCGAATTCCAGATTCAGGCATTTCCTTTCCGCATGACGGCGGCCAACATGGCCCGCTATCGCAACGACCCCAATTACGAATTCTGGACCATGCTGAAGGAAGGCTACGACCATTTCGAGATCACGAAAGTGCCGCCGAAGGTCGATGTCTGCGAGAAACGCTACGTCTTCAACCGGATTCCCGAAGGCGGCGCGACCTTCTCGCCGTCCGGTGCCTGCCCTCCCTTCACGCAGCCTGACTCGCTGAAAATGGCATATCAGTCGTATAAATCGACTTATGATGCCGCCTTCTCCAGCGCGCTTGGCAAGAACACCGTTGCGCCCAAGCCGACCATCGCCGGGCTGAAGGAAGCCAATATCGTCTCTGAATGGACCCGCAAGCGGGCGCGCGGAGAGCGCGTGCCGATCGAACCGCCGTCGATGAGCCATGACGGCTCGATCCAGGTGACGGAGCGTATGGGACGTATCGATTCCCCGGCCGGCAAGCGCATGGCGGCGCTGGAAGCCGCGGAAGCCGAAAAGAAGAAAAAGGCCGAAGACAAGAAGCGTGCCGCCGAGGAGAAAGCTGCCGCCGCGGCTTTGGCCAAGGTTGCCAAATCGGCGCCGCTCCCCGCGCCGGCCCCCGCAGCCACCAATGAAGGGCAAGTTGCCGTGGCTCCAGCAGAAACGGTAACCGCCGAGCCTGCTGAAAAATCCGGCCTGCTCGGCAATATGCGCAAGCGCATAGGCAATATTTTCGGCAGCTGAGGTCCGTTCCTTGCCTGTGGATGCAGCCGTCTACGACCTCAAGGGGCTGAATTGTCCCCTGCCCGTGCTGAAGGCCCGCAAGCGCTTGGCGGCAATGCTGCCGGGCGACCTGCTTTGGCTTGAAACCACCGACCCGCTCGCCGTCATCGACATTCCGGCGTTCTGCGCCGAGAACGGGCACCGACTCGTCGAGACGCAGACACAATCCGGCGGGCACCGCTTCCTGGTGGAGCGCGGAGCCTAGAGCGCCGTGCCACCAACCGGACGCATAAGGGACGCCCTAAGTCCTTGATCGAGCAGGATTCTTCCGAAAACCGGAATCCGCTTTTCGGTTCGACGTGCGCTATCGCTTCATGCCCGCAATCGCCAGCGGATTGTCTTCCACCGCAGCCCGGTCGGGCGTGTCGACCGAAGGCTTGTTGGTGACTGCCGCAAACAGCCGCACCACATAGTCTTGCGGCATGTCGAGCGTGATCAGCACCAGACGTGTGCCTCGAACCTCATCCGGCCAGGCAGGGAGACGCACCGGCGGATGCAGGAGCTTCTGCACGCCGTGGACGACCAGCGGGCGCGCGGGATCCTCGGCGATCTCGATGATGCCCTTCAGGCGCAGCAAATTCTCGCCATGCGCCGAGCGCAACAGGTCGAGAAACATTTCAATCGACGAGAACGGCACGGGGCCCTCATGGACCAGCGTGAACGAGCGAATCCGATCGTCGTGGCGATGATCGTGGTCGTGGTGGTGATGGTGGTGATCACCGTGATCGTGATGATGCGCGGCGTGGTCAGCCTCTTCGCCAAGCCAGCGACGTACATCGGCGGTTTTCGTCAACGGATCATAGAGCCCGCATTCGAACAATTCCGCCACCCCCGTCGTCTCTTCGGACGCATCGAGCAACGGGGCTGACGGATTGATATTGCGCAGACGGGCGCGCAGGCCGAAAAGCGCTTCCTCGTCCTTCACCAGGTCGGTCTTGGCGAGCACGATACGGTCGGCGACCGCCACCTGCTTCACCGCCTCGACATGCGCGTCGAGAGTCGCGTCGCCATTGACGGCATCGACGGCCGCAATGACGCCGTCGAGACGAAACGCCTGCACCAGCGCGGGATGTCCCATGATCGATTGCAGCACGGGTGCGGGATCGGCAAGCCCGGTGGTTTCAATGACAATGCGCTTCAGCCGCGCGATCTTGCCGGTCTGGAGGCGATCGACCAGATCGGCCAACGTGTCGACCAGTTCGCCACGTACCGTGCAGCACAGGCAGCCGTCGGAAAGCTGGATGATGCCGTCCGAAGCCTGTTCGACCAGCAGATGATCTATCGCTACGTCGCCGAACTCGTTGATGATGACGGCGGTGTCGGCGAGTGCCGGGTCCTTGAGCAAGCGGTTGAGCAGGGTGGTCTTGCCGGCGCCGAGAAACCCCGTCAGCACCGAAACGGGGATCGGATAAAGGGATTCAGTCATTTCGTGCCTATAGCTGGCCGTCGTCGCCCTGAGCGGCCTGAACGCCCGGCATCGGCATGTCCGGCCGCCAGGTCGGAATTGGCACGTCGGCGTAGTTCTTGGCCTCGATTGCCGCGAATGCCGCCGGAACCGGCCCGGTTGCGCCGCCGAGGCTGACCGTCACAAGTTTCGGCTCACGCGTCATCTGGGCGATATGGGGCGATTTGAGCAGCAGCCGCCCCTTCTCGTCGCGCATCGGCGTGTTCTCGGATGCAGTCTTTTTGCCGCACGCCGCCGCGCGCATGTCCGTCGCCACCAACTGCTCATCGCCATAGGGGGTAAGACCGGTGATGGTGAGAGGACCGGAAGGTACCATCTTGAAGCCCTCGGCGAGCAGGTCGGCGGCCTTTTCGGCGCGACCCTGCGGCGTGGTCTCACCGAGAACGACTGCCGCGAGCGTGCGCCCGTTGCGCGTCGCGGTGCCAATCAGGTTGTAGCCGGAAGCGCAGACGAAGCCGGTTTTCATGCCGTCCGCCCCGGCGAAGCGTCCGACCAGCAGATTGTAACTCTTCATCCTGGCCTTGCCGGCGCGCAGGCCCTCGATCGCGAAATAGGGCGCATACTGCGGAAACTCCACGCGAATCGCCCTCACCAGCAGCGCCAGGTCGCGCGCGGTCGTATAGTTTTCCGGATCGTGCAGGCCGTTGGCGTTGGTGAAATGGCTGCCGGTCATGCCGAGACGACGCGCCTCCGCATTCATGCGCTCCGCAAAGGCCGGGATCGTACCGCCGACATTCTCGCCGACGGCAGCGGCAATGTCGTTGGCGGATTTGATGATCATCATCTTCAGCGCGTTGTCGAGCGTCATCACCGAGCCCGGCTTGTAGCCCATCTTGCTTGGCGGCTCGGCAGCCGATTTCTTGGTAACCTTGATCGGCGAAGCCAGAGTGAGTTCACCCGCCTCGATGGCGCGGAAGGTCACATAGGCGGTCATCAGTTTCGTCAGCGACGCCGGATACCAGCGGCTGAACGCGTCCTCGTGCTCCAGCACCTGACCCGTCTTGACGTCGAACAGGATCGAGGGACCGGCCGCGGCCGGAACCACCGCCAACGCCAGGAGCGCGGCGAGCCCCGCCGGAACAGCCTTGAGGAAAATGTGGTGCCGCATGTCGTATTCCGAATTCGCCTCTTGCCGTCGCGCTCCCCGGCTTCGTAGAGTTTGGGTAGCCGGGCCGATCCTGAGCAGCGGGGCCAGCCATCCCAGCCGCCTGCGCATCGTCGCGGTGCTATTTAGCCTATGTGACGCCAAGATGGCAAAGAGTGTACGATCACGATTGCGGACTGAACGGCGAAAAAATCGATGACCAATGAAAGTTCTTGCCAATGCCTGTTTTGAACCGAGCCGCCGAATTGCAGAATGAGATCGCCGGCTGGCGCCGCACGCTCCACCAAAATCCCGAACTCAATTACGATGTGTTCCAGACCGCGGAATTCGTCTCGGGCAAGCTCAAGGAATTCGGCTGCGACGAGGTCGTCTCCGGTATCGGCCGCACCGGCGTCGTCGGCGTCATCCACGGCAATCTCGGCACTGGCGCGACCATCGGCCTGCGCGCCGACATGGACGCGCTGCCCATTACCGAGGCGACGGGCAAGTCCTATGCTTCGGCCACGCCCGGCAAGATGCATGCCTGCGGCCATGACGGCCACACCGCCATGCTGCTCGGAGCAGCGAAATACCTGGCCGAGACGCGCAATTTTTCCGGCTCCGTCGTCCTGATCTTTCAGCCGGCCGAAGAAGGCGGCGCCGGCGGCCTTGCCATGGTGAAGGATGGCATGATGGACCGCTTCGGCATCGGCCGGGTGTTCGGCATGCACAACATGCCCGGCCTGCCGGTCGGCCAGTTCGCGCTGCGGCCGGGTCCGATCATGGCGGCGACCGCCGAGTTCACCATCAACGTCAGGGGCAAGGGCGGCCATGCGGCCATGCCGCACCTTGCCGTCGACCCCATTGCAACCGCGAGCCAGATCGTCACGGCTCTCCAGACCATCGCCGCTCGCACCACAGACCCGCTCGATTCGGTCGTTGTGTCGGTGACAAAGTTCCACGGCGGCAATGCCTACAATGTCATCCCTGAAACGGTTGAGCTCGCCGGCACGGTGCGCACGCTGAGGAAGGAAGTAGCCGCAAGGACCCGCGAACGCCTCCACGCAATCTGCGACGGGATCGGGGCTGCCATGGGGGCAACGGTCGATGTGCATTATGACGCCAACTACCCGGTGACGTTCAACCATGCGGACGAAACGAGTTTTGCGGGAGATGTGGCCGAAGCGATCGCCGGCAAAGGCAGTGTCCATCGCGAGATGCAGCCGCTGATGGGCGGGGAGGATTTCTCCTACATGCTGGAGGCGCGACCCGGCGCCTTCATCTTCATCGGCAATGGCGACAGCGCCAATCTTCATCATCCCGCCTATGACTTCAACGACGAGGCGATCGCCCATGGCGTGAGCTATTGGGTGCGGCTGGCCGAAACAGCCCTTGCCGCATAGGCCGCGCAACAGGCTAGGACCAATCGCGCGAAGCGGTTATGTATCGATCCGGCCGAAATAGGGTTTGCACATCGGCGGGCTTGCCATTACTGAACGGAGCGAACGCAAGAACGTAGAAGATCGATCGAGAAGTCCACGTAGCTCAGTAGGATAGAGCACAGGATTCCTAGTGAAAATTGGGCGTTGCGCACGGAAACGACGCAACGGATCTGCTCAAAGTCGGGGAAAGCTGCGCTGCACTTGCAGCATGCCGATCCCGAGCCAAGCCCGGAAGTCCGGGAAGGTGTAGAGACTGGATGGGCAGCACCTGTAGACCCTCGCGGTCCATGGTGAAGGGACAGTCCAGACCACGAACGCTTCGATGCGGCGGCGAAAGCCGAAGTGGTATGAATCCTGGGGTCGGGGGTTCGAATCCCTCCGTGGACACCACTTTTAGGTCGATTCCCGGCAATCCACGGCCGGATGAATCGAGTACAATGATTGCGTGTAGTCAGTTATCGCGACTCTCGCGCCTGCATCCGGTCGGTTGGCCGCAGTCGATTGCGCTTTTGTAACACCCGCCAAAAAATTGAATCGACCTTATTTCATGTCTTGTTCTTTCCGGCACGATGCCTGAAGAATTGTCGATCGATTAGGGTATCGATTCGGAGCTTGCCCATGCGTGGAATGCGAGCGGCCTTGACCGCTATGATCCTGGCCGCGTCAGTTACTTGCAGCCTCGCCGAAAGCAGCTCTCCCTTCATCTATTTCGCCACTGAAGATCCATTCGCTGTTGGCCAGCCGACAAGAAACGATATTCTCGTCCTTGGCGGCGTTTTTGCGGAAGGCTCCTTCGGAAGTACACTGAACCCGTTCAGCGCAGACTACACGGACAATTATATGGCCGGCGTTTCATTCGGACGGGATTTCGCCGACATAGGCGCCGGTTTCGTACTCGGCGGCGTCGTCGGCACCGCGGTACGATTTGGCGACGACGATGATACGACGGGCGAACTCTGGGCCGGTGTGCGTCTTCGCCATCACGGTTTGGTCATCGGCGATCTGGCGATAGCGCCCGCACTTACGGTGGGGCTGAGCGCGGTCACCGGCCCGACCGAGGTCGAGCGGCAACGCGAGATCCACTATGATGGCGATGCCAGTTTCCTGGGCTTTCTCGGCCCCGAACTGTCGTTCAGGCTCAGACAAGCGCCAAATTTTGAAGTGGTTTACCAGCTTCATCATCGCTCAGGTGCCGACGGAACGTTCGGAGATATGGGCGAAGGCTCCAATGCCAGCATCCTTGGCGTGCGCTATCGCTTTTAGATCGTCACGCGCCCGCAGAACGCACAAAGGGTGTGATCCAAATCGACGTGCGTCCAGACGGATGCATATTGTCGACCTATCTTTTTCTTAGAGCGCCGTGCGTCCAATCGGACGCACAAAGGACGCTCTACACATTGATTGAGCATCGGACTTTTTCCGAAAACCGGAATTCGGCTTTTCGGTCCGATGCTCCAGCTCTCCACTTCCTCTGGAACAGCGTTCACACCAGGCTTTTGCGCTTGCGTGTCCGTAGCGGTTTTTCGGCGGCCTTCTCGGCCGCCGGCATATTCTGTTCGACGGTCACGCTGAGACGCTGGTAGATGCCGAGCCCGACCATCAGCGCAACCCCGCCGAAAAGCAGAAATGTCGGATAGATCATGGTCCGCACGTCGGTCTTGCTCGCCTCAAACACAGCCACCAATGATTCCAGGAACACCGCGACCGCAATGGTGGTGATGAACTTGGTCATGCTGCGCCTGGCCTCCCCCGCCTGGCGCATTTCGCGACCCCTGATCGATTCCTCCTCAAGGAGGTATTTTCCGACATCGAAGACGGCGATGGCGATGACCGTATATCCGACCGCTTCAAGCAGGGTCGAGCCGATTGCCATGTCGGGTTGACGGTAGGCCGCCGTCACCTGTGTTCCTGCGTAGATAATCAACGCGCCGGCAAGCAGCATCAGCGCGATGCTTGCGAAACCGAATGCCATTCGGGTGATGACCTCGAAGAAACGCATGTTCACACCGCCGGCTGGAGGACGGGCCGACGCATGGTCTTGGCATCGGCCGACATTGTTCGACACTCGGCAACGCTCCGCTCGCGCAAACGGTTCCGCGACGCGACGCCCCGGAACCTCAGCGCGCGCCTGCCGTTGCTGTTACGTGAGCTCTGAAAAGCCGACCCGCAGCCAATCATGACCAGCGAAAAACCGATCGCATCCACCTTGACCGAGCTTCCGTCGCTGGAAGCCCAATGCACGCGTTGCCCGCTCTATCGCGACGCCACGCAGGTGGTCCCAGGCGAAGGACCTGCGAATGCGCGCATCATGTTCGTCGGCGAGCAGCCCGGCGACAAGGAGGACCTTGCCGGCCACCCCTTCGTCGGGCCAGCCGGAAAAATGTTCGACAAGGCTCTGGCGGAGGCCGGCATCGCGCGCGACACCGTTTTCGTGACGAACGCCGTCAAACATTTCAAGCACGAGTTGCGCGGCAAGAAACGCCTCCACAGGCGACCGGACGCGTTCGAGATAGACCGATGCAAATGGTGGCTCGAACAGGAAAGCGCCCTGGTCAAGCCCGCGGCGTTGGTCGCCCTCGGCGCAACCGCGGTTCGAAGCCTGATGCAGCGGGCGGCAACCATTTCGGCCCTGCGCGGGCGGCCGCAGCAAACCCCGGACGGCACTTTGCTGTTCGTGACGATCCATCCTTCCTATCTGCTTCGCATTCGCGATTCCGACGACAGGACGCGTGAATTCGCGGCATTCGTCGATGATCTCGCAACAGTCCGCAAGGAGGTGTCGCGGCGCGAATGACGACCCGGCGGTTATTTTTCGGAGCTTGCCCGCTCCAACCAACGAAGCAGCACCAGCTCCTCCTCCTCGAGCCCCTCAGGAAGAGCGCGGAGCCTGCGCCTGATGGCTGCCAGCTCATCGCCAAGCCGCCCCTCGCTCCAGGTATCCATGACGATGGGATGGATATAGCATTGGCGGCAAACGGCCCGGGTGTTGCCAAGACGCGCCGCGACCTGGTCGACCACAAGGTTCATGGTGGTGGCCATCTCCCGCTTCGTTCCCGGCAGTTCGGTTTCAGCCAATAGCTGCGCGGCCGTCATGGTGCCGCCCCACGTCCTGAAATGCCTGGAACTGAAATCGGCCTCGCTTGCCTGCCTGATGTAGTCATTGACATCCTGTGAGGCAATCGCCCGCCGGAGGCCATCCGAATCGAGGTACTGAAAAAGCTGCTGGCCGGGCAGATCCTGCACGCCCTTGACGATCCGGGCGATCCGCCTGTCGCTGATCTTGAGCTTCCATTCCTTGCCGGATTTTCCGCGAAACGCAAAGCGCAGGGTCGACCCGTCGACGTCGACATGCTTGTCACGCAACGTCGTCAGCCCGAAACTGCGGTTGTCGCGCGCATAGGACGCATTGCCGATACGGATCATCGAATTGTCGAGCAGCCAGACGATCGAGGCGAGCACGCGCTCATAGGGCAGGCCGCGCTTGCGCAGATCGGCATCTATGCGCTGTCTTAGGCGCGGCAGCGCGCGCGCGAAATCCGTCAGGCTCGAATATTTGACCTCGCCGCGATACGCCGTCCACTCGGGATGATATCGATACTGCTTCCGTCCGCGCTGGTCACGACCTGTAGCCTGGATGTGCCCCCTGGCATCCGGCGAAATCCAGACGTCGGTCCATGCGGGCGGGATTGCGAGACTTTTGATCCTGTCGAGCGTCGCCGCATCGGTGACTTTCGTTCCGTTCGCCTCCTGGTACCAGAAGCCCCTGCCCGCCTTGCGCCGGGCAATTCCGGGCTCCGTATCGCTGCAATAGACCAGGGATGCCGCGCGGGCCGCCGCCTCCGCTGCGGCTTCCGCTTCAGTATCGAAGGATTTCGACGGCCCCGTCAGCACGAAATTGTCTCCACGCCGAAGATCAAAGCTGGTCGTTATAGGGCGGTTTCGTTCGGCCCACGGCCCTGGCCAATTCGGAGAAGTTCAGATTGGCGCCAGCAAGGGTATCGTTTGAGATCTTCAAAGCGCGAATTGCAAAACAGACCGCATGCCTTTCAGGTGGCGACATGCCTTCGGAAAGATGTTCGTCGGAGGTGGCAACCGCCTCCGCTTCCTTCAGGGCCTGGCCGATTTCGTCGCGGCTCAAGACGCCCTTGTCGACCAGCGCCTTGTTCAGGAAGGCCACGGCGAGGATAAGGCCTTCAATCTGGAGATTGGCCACGTTCATGGGATCGGTTCCTGCAGTTGGAGGGCGTTTGTTCAAGTGTTCGGCAAATGCGGTGTGTGCTGCAAATCCTCTCTCGGAACGATTTCGAAGCGCACCTTGTGCGGATCGAACGCGCCGTATTCGGCAAGCACCTCGACTGGCTGGTCCGGCGTCTCGTAGGCCCACATTACGTCTTGCGCCGCCTGTCCGCCCGCACTCACATTCCAGTAGCTGGCGGTGCCCTTGTGCGGGCTTTTCGTGGCTGTATTGGAGCGCGTCAGGAACTCGAAATAAATGTCCCTGAAAGGCACGTAGAGCACCGGCTCATAACCTTCTTCGCGCAGGATCAGCGCGTCGTCGGTCGAAGCGACCATAGCGTCGGCAAAGCTGACATTGACGGTTCCGGCAAACCGCTCGACGGAAATGTCCGGCCGGCCGATTTCGGGATTCAATTCTCGATCGTCATTCATGACAGTCCTCCTGTCGCCGACAACGTGCGACAGACCTGCCTGTTCCGTGAGCAGGGAATTGTCGCTCGCAGGAAAAAGAACCGCCGCCATTCAACCTTCGGCTCCCTCACGCGTTGGTTTGGGACAACCCGAGCGGAGAGACAGAATGCCGACAAAAAACACGGAAAATGGCGAAGGCGCGAAGGCCGCAGCAACCAAGCAACGAAAAATACAGAAAGATGTCGCAGCCGCCGAACAGGGCGACCAGAGCAAGGAAGGGCAAGGTCCCGCTCAACTGGGAGCGCGGCGCTACCCCGAACCGCCCTTTCCCAAGCAGCACCATTGGAAACCCGGAGAGGAGCGCAGGATCGAACCGGCTCCCATGTACGAAGCGCCCTATTATGAGGGATCGAGGAAGCTGGACGGGAAAGTCGCGCTGATCACCGGCGGAGATTCCGGCATCGGCCGGGCCGTGGCGGTGCTGTTTGCGAGGGAAGGCGCCGATGTGGCGATCGCCTATCTCGACGAACATGCGGACGCCGAGGCGACAAAAACGTCCGTCGAGGCCGAAGGCAGGCGCTGTATCCTGATATCGGGAGACGTTGCCGACCGCGCCCATTGCCGCAAGGCGGTGGCCCGCACGGTCAAGGCGTTTGGCGGGCTGGACATCCTCGTCAACAATGCCGCGTTCCAGGTCCATTCCTCGCAATTCGAGGATTTGACGCCGGAGCATTTCGACACGACGCTGAAAACCAACCTCTACGGTTATTTTCACATGGCGCAGGCGGCCGTCGAATATATGAAACCAGGCTCCGCGATCCTCAACACCGGCTCGATCACCGGCATCGACGGCAGCAAGGAGCTCATTGACTATTCGATGACGAAAGGTGGAATCCACGCCTTCACGCGCGCCCTTGCGGCCAATCTGCTGCGGCGCGGCATAAGGGTGAACGCCGTGGCACCGGGTCCGGTGTGGACGCCGCTCAATCCTTCCGACAAGCAGGCCGAAGATGTTTCGCAGTTCGGTGCCAAGACACCCATGAAGCGACCGGCCCAACCCGAGGAAATCGCTCCGGCCTATGTGTTCCTGGCGTCGGCTCAATGCTCCAGTTACATCACCGGCGAAATTCTCCCGATTATCGGCGGTTATTGACGAGGCATTCTCGCCGAGCTCTATCCGCGACCGAGGAGGCCGATTTCGACATCGCACGCAAAGCAAAGTTCGAACCAGTGCATGGAAGGCCAATAAGGCGGATCTGCACGAAACTGCTCACGGGCACGGTGAGGCTTGTAGCGGGCGGGCTGGCCATCGCCGCGATATTGTTTCTGCACTATGCGGTTCTGGAGAGAGGTGACGACCCGACAGCCGTCACCCAGATAGAGCGCAGCGGTAAATAAGGTGCGGCATCTACATGGTGGGCTGCGGGCGCGGTTTCGGCGTTGGCACCGGAGTAGGGCCCGGTACCGGATCAGGTGATGGATCGGGAACGGGGGTTGGACCAGGATAAGGAAAAGGTCCCGGCTCGGACGGCCCCGGCGGATTTGGGCCCGGCCCGATTTGCCCGCCCAGCAGGGCGGCGTTCCCCAGTCGAGTTTTTACCGATACGGCGAACATGGGCATTCTCTCGTAGCGCAGCAACTTCGGCGAAGCGAACCGACGTTATCGGCCCGCTTCGGATCTTTGCGCGACCTATTCGGCGGCCTGGATATTGATGTTGCTTTCCGCCATTTCGGTCAGCTTCTTGTCGGTTGCTTCCTCTTCCTTGAGGTTCTTGGCAAGAACGGCGGCGCAATCGGTGCGGCCAAGCTGCTTGGCCCAGGCCATCAGTGTGCCGTAACGCGTTATTTCGTAGTGCTCCACAGCCTGAGCCGACGCGATCAGCGCGGCGTCCAGAACCTGCTTGTCGTCGATATCGCCGCTGATGTCGTTGGCCTCTTCAAGGATGCCGTCGATGGCAGGGCAGTCGACGCCCTTGGCCTGGACACCATGCATTTCGAATACCTCTTCGAGGCGCTCGATATGACCCTTGGTTTCCTGAAGATGCTTTTCAAAGCCTGCCTTCAGGCTGGCGTTCGTTGCCTTGTCGACCATCTGGGGCAGCGCCTTCTCGATCTGCTTTTCGGCATAGTAGATGTCGCGCAGCGTATGCACGAAGAGGTCGTCCAGTGTTTTTATGTCCTTGGAAAAAAAGCCCATCGCTTCGTTCCTTCCGCTGTCTGTTGTTGGAGATTTGGCGAGTCCGGCCGAACCGGCCCTCTGCTCGGCCGGGCTTGCCCGGTCTGCAGTTTGAACGCCCCTCAACACCCCCGGTTCCTTAAAAACGGTTGCGGGAAACGAATTAACCGGCAACGGTGAAACTGAGCGGTCTATTCGACCAGAACCCCGGCGTGGGACGCCAGCGCCGCAAAGGCTGTGCGTGCCTCCTGCACGGTTGCGTGGCCTTCCATCGCCGCCTCCACGACCTCACGCGCGGACTGATAGAACGGGCCGCGCCTGGCGTGCGGCCAGTCGATCAGGATGTCACATGCATCCCGAAGCGAAGTCACTTCCCTGATGGTGTTTGCGTCTCCTGAACGAACCCGAAGGCTATGCTCGAATGCGGCATCGACAGTCATTGGCAAACCTCCTGCCTTCGGGGCTGACTTCAACGCCTTGCTGCAAAACTGGTTGCATCGCGGCCCGACGGGCGGACCACCGAAACGCTACTTGATCAGAGGTCCCGTGAACCGATCAAGCCGCGGTGTCGGGCGTGGTGGCGTATCGGCCACCAGAATGCCGGTGATCCGCGCAAAGCTCATCAAGGATTTGCGCGCATCCTCCGCTGGGATCTGACCGGCACTCGCCGCAAAGCAACTGTTCAGAGCGCACCGGTATACCGGACCGCGCCGGCCGACAGGCCAGGACTGAAGAAACGCCAGCGCTTGCCCGACGCTCTCTATTTCTTCGATCTCCTTGCCCGGATAGGGTAACAATCTTACCGGTATGGCGAATTGCGGGTTCATCGCGTTTCTCCGAAGCTTTCTTTTCCGCCCGTCAGCCCGCGTTCGTCACTCCATCAGAATATCCGCGTCCCTGGCCGCCTGCATGAAATCTTCGCGCGCGACCCGTGCGTCCTTCAGGCCGCGCAACACTTCAAGGCAGCTTTGACGCGCCACACGATGCGTCCTGCTGCCGGGAGCAGGCCAATGATTGAGCAGAAGATCGGCGGCCTCGCGCGCGTTGGAAACATAGTGAACGGTGCCGAAAACGCCCACAGACACCGTCACGGGCTTATCGAACCAACCCTGCTCCATGGCATTACCCCATCCACGACATTGCTTAACGCAGAGAGGCGGAAGAAGTTGCAGGCGTCGCCGGAGCTGCGCGGACGGTCATCCCGCTTCAATCAAGATTGCTCGTCGAGCATTCGTAGACCGTCGCGCCCGTTTCGGCGTCGATGCCGACAAGGCTGACCTCATAGCCCCACAGGCTGCGGACATGGCGCAAGGTGGCGTTGCGGCTGCTTTCGACCAGGTTGACGCCGCGGCGCACCTTGTGTTGCAGGCGCAAGAGCCGGTCTCCCAGCAGATTGACGTCGACCACCTGGATATCGGGCTGGCTGGCGCCGATGTCGAAACTGTGGGCGAGCGACGCCCGCACGGCTTCATAGCCGCGTTCGTCGTGAATGGAGGTGACTTCGTAGTGACTGTCCTTCGCCTCGTCGGCGAGCACGAACAGCCGAAACTTGCGCATCAATCTCGGGCTCAGATACTGCAGGATGAAGGATTCGTCACGATGATTGGCCCAGGCATCGAGCAGCGTTTCGCGCCAATTGCCATTGCCGGCGATGTCGCCGAACCAGTCGCGATCCTCCGCCGTCGGGTCGGTGCAGATGCGTTGTATGTCCTGCATCAGCGCGAAGCCTAGCGCATAGGGATTGATGCCCGAATAGCGCGGATCGTCGAACGCCGGCTGGAACACCACGTTGGAATGGTTCTGGAGGATCTCCAGCATCGTGCCTTCGCTGATCCGGCCGCGATCGAACAGCGTGTTCATGATGGTGTAGTGCACGAAAGTGGCGCAACCCTCGTTCATGACCTTGGTCTGCCGCTGCGGATAGAAATATTGCGCGATCACCCGGACGATCCGCAGGATTTCCCTTTGCCAAGGCTCGAGGACCGGACTGTTCTTTTCCAGGAAGTAAAGCAGGTTCTCCTCAGGCAGGTGAAGAGCGGACCGGCGCTCCGACGCACCGTCCTCCGTATCTGCTTTTTCTTCTTCCTTCGGTCGCGGCAGCGTCCGCCACAGATCGTTGTATGAGCGGTCCTCATATTCCAGCCGCTCGCGGGTTCTCTCCCGCTCTTTCTGCGAGGAGAGGCGCGGGGGACGGCTGTGCCGGAAAACCCCCTGCTCCATGAGCGCGTGGGCGGAATCGAGAATCGCCTCCACCTTCGATACGCCGTAGCGCTCTTCGCATCGCGAAATGTAGCTCTTCGCGAACTCCATATAGCTCAGGATCGCGCCCGCTTCGGTCCACTGCTGGAACAGATGGTTGTTTTTGAAGAAATGATTGTGGCCGAAGGCGGCATGGGCGGTCACCAGCGCCTGCAACGCCATCGTGTTTTCTTCCATAAGGTAGACGATGCAGGGATTGGAGTTGATCACCAGTTCGTAAGCCAGGCCCCGGCGGCCCTTGCGGTAGAGATGTTCCTCCTGGACGAAATGCTTGCCGAACGACCAGTGCCGATACATCAGCGGCATGCCGATCGACGAATAGGCGTCCAGCATCTGCTCGGAGGAAATGATCTCCATCTGGTTGGGATAGATGTCGAGGCCCAGATCATCCAGCGCCACCGCCTCGATCGCGTCATAGACGCGCGACAGCGTGCGGAAGTTCCAGTCGGAACTCTGGAACAGGAGGCCGGAACCTTTCGAGCGCTTGTCCACCTTGACCTGCCCTCAACTCGTCTTCGCCGAAGCCCGCTGCTTCGCAAACAACTGGTGAAAAACCGGATAGATGTCTGCCGGCTTGGCGATCCGCGTCATCTGGAAATTCGCCCATTTCTCGCTGACCGTGCGGTAGGCTTTCCACAAAGTGGTGCCGTTGTCGGCCGCCCTGAAAATATCCCGCTCGCGCTCGTCGATGATCTCGACATAGGCGTAATATTGGCAAAGCTGCATGACTTCGCTGTCGAGAAGGGAGACGCAGCGCTCCGAATCGTCGGCGAAATTGTCGCCATCCGAGGCTTGCGCGGCATAAATATTCCAGTCCCGGCTCGCATAGCGCGCGTCGATGATGCGCCGCATCTCCTCCAGCGCCGAGGACACGACCGTGCCGCCGCTCTGGGTGCTGTAGAAGAAGGTTTTCTCATCGACTTCCTGCGCCTCATGCGTATGGCGGATGAAGACAATCTCCGTCCGTTCGTATCGGCGCTTGAGGAAGAGGTGCAGCAGCACGAAGAAGCGCTTGGCCAAGTCCTTCTCACGTTCACCCATGGAGCCCGACACGTCCATGAGGCAGAACATGACCGCCTTGGCGTTGGGCAGCGGCTGGGCTTCGAAGCGGCTGAAGCGAATGTCGACCGGGTCCACATAGGCAATCAGTCGGCGCCGGCGCTCGAGTTTGTCGAGTTCGGTGCGCAGCGTGGCGATACGCTGGCGAATGGCTGGCGGCGGATCGAGCTGCTGCTCAAGCGTCGCAAGCTCCGCCTCCACCGCCTCCACTTCCTCTTTTTTCGGCCGCTTGAGCGCGATGCGGCGCCCATAGCTGTTGCGCATGGTGCGGCCGACATTGATGTTGGTCGGCGCGCCGGTCATGGCGAAGCCGGCGCGGCGCGGCTTGAAGGCAACCACTTCCTTCAGGTTCAGCTTGACCATATCTGGCAGTTCCAGATCCTCGAAGAACAGGTCGAGCACCTCCTCGCGCGACAGCACGAAGCGGAAATCGTCTTCGCTCATGCCGCCCCTGGTCGGTTCGGAGCCGCCGGCACCACCTTGCTGGCCCTGTTTTGGGATGCGGTCGCCGGGCCCATAATGCTTGTTGCCCGGCAATACGAAGTCGCGGCGTCCGCTCCCCTCCTCGTTCTGGAAACGATGCTCGGCGGTACCCTTCGTCGGCACGGGTACGACGTGCTGGGTATCGATGTCGGTGATCTTGCCGGTCTTGACCTGCTCGTTGATCACCCGCTTCAACTCGGCCCGCGCCCTTTTGAGGAATCGCTGGCGGTTTCCGAGGCTCTTGTCCTTCGGATTAAGACGCCGATCGATGAAGTTTGGCATGCGCTAACCCTCCGCGCCGTCGGTCAGCCTGCCTTGTTCACCCGCATATACCAGTCCACCAGACGCCGTACCTGCCGTTCGGTATAACCGCGCTCGACCATCCGCTGCACGAACTCGGTGTGCTGCTTTTCGGTGGCGCTGTCCTTCTTGGAACCGAAGCTGATCACCGGCAGCAGATCCTCGACCTGCCCGAACATGCGCTTCTCGATGACTTCGCGCAGCTTCTCGTAGCTCGTCCACGACGGATTGCGGCCATGGTTGCGGGCCCGCGCCCTGAGCGTGAACTTGACCACCTCGTTGCGGAAGTCCTTCGGATTGGCGATGCCAGCGGGCTTTTCGATCTGCGAAAGCTCGCTGTCGAGGACATCACGGTTGAGTATCTGGCCGGTGTCGGGGTCCTTGTAGTCCTGATCCTCGATCCACGCATCGGCATAGGCGATGTAGCGGTCGAACAGGTTCTGGCCGTACTCGCTGTAGGACTCCAGATACGCCTTCTGGATTTCATGGCCGATGAACTCGGCATAGCGCGTGGCCAGCTCCGACTTGATGAAATCGAGATAGTTGCCTTCCATCTCGTTGGGGAACTGTTCGCGCTTTATCGCCTGCTCCAGCACATACATGAGATGCACCGGATCGGCGGCGACCTCCTTGGTATCGTAGTTGAAGGTTTCGGACAGGACCTTGAAGGCGAAGCGCGTGCTTACGCCCGTCATTCCCTCGTCGACGCCGGCGGTGTCGCGATATTCCTGCATCGACTTGGCCTTCGGGTCGACATCCTTGAGGTTTTCGCCGTCATAGACCCGCATCTTCGTATAGAGCGGCGAGTTCTCGTGTTCGCTGAGCCGCGTCGAGACCGTGAAGCGGCTGAGAATCTCCAGCACCTCGGGCGCGCAGGGGTTCTTTGCCAATTCGCTTTCGCGCAAGAGCTTCTCGTAGATCTTCTGCTCTTCGGTCACCCGCACGCAATAAGGCACCTTGACGACCAGGATTCGGTCGAGGAATGCCTCGTTGTTCTTGTTGTTCTTGAACTGCACCCACTCGGACTCGTTGGAGTGGGCCAGGATTATGCCCTGATATGGGAAGGCGCCGAAATTTTCCGTGCCGTTGTAGCTGCCCTCCTGGGTCGCCGTCAGCAGCGGATGCAGCACCTTGATCGGCGCCTTGAACATCTCGACGAATTCCAGCAGGCCCTGCGTCGTGCGATTCAGCCCGCCGCTGTAGGAATAAGCGTCAGGGTCCGCCTGGCTGAAATTTTCGAGCTGGCGGATGTCTACCTTTCCGACCAGCGAGGAAACGTCCTGGTTGTTCTCGTCGCCGGGTTCGGTCTTGGCGATGGCGACCTGGCGCAGGCGCGACGGCATCAGCTTGACGACATTGAACTTCGAGATGTCGCCGCCGATTTCCTCGAGTCGCTTCACCGCCCACGGTGAGATCAGGCCGTTCAGCCGGCGGCGGGCGATCCCGTATTTATCTTCAAGAAGGTCGGCCATGCGGTCGGGATGGAACAGGCCAAGCGGCGATTCGAAGATCGGGCTGATCTCGTCGCCGATCTTCAGCGTATAGATCGGCCGCTGCTCCATCAGCTTTTTCAGCCGTTCGGCAAGCGACGACTTGCCACCGCCGACCGGGCCAAGGAGATAGAGGATCTGCTTGCGCTCCTCGAGGCCTTGCGCCGCGTAGCGGAAGTATCCGACGATGCGCTCGATCGTATCCTCCATGCCGTAGAATTCGGAAAAGGCGGGATAGATCTTGATCGTCCGGTTCATGAAGATGCGGCCAAGCCGCTCGTCAGCACTGGTATCCACCATCGTCGGCTCGCCGATCGCCTCGATCATGCGCTCAGCGGCCGTCGCGTACATATGGCGGTTGTCGCGGCAGGCGAGGAGATACTGCTGCAGGCTCATCTCCTCCTTCGTTTCGCTGGCATAGATTTCCGAAAAGAGGCTGAAAACGTCAGAATCGCGCGTTTGCATGATGAACTCTCGCAATAGGGCAGTTCCGTTGGACGGGATCGTCCGCGTTGGGTTCCTGCTTAGTGAGTGAACAGTTTTCCTCTCTCAAAGTTCCCTCACAAATGTGCCACTATTCGCGTCAGTTGTCGCCCGAGAAAGCTACAAAAGACGCATTTCGATTGTTTGGGGAACAGTTTCATTTTTCGTTAAGAGCATTCGGCTCGCAGTTGCCATCGCCGGTCCGCACAAAACTCGAATAGCCTAAACCTGAAGCACTATCCGGATTGATCGTAATCAGCCCACCAACGCCTCCTGATCGAGATATGTGAGATCGAACCCGGTGATCTCGATCAATCTCTCCATATCGAGGAAAGTGACGAAGCCGTCGCGAAACACCAGAAGGTTCGACTCGCGCAGCTGCCGCAGGACCCTGTTCAGATGGATCGCAGTGATCCCCAAGGCGTCGGCAAGCGTGTTCTGGGAAAGCGGGCATTCGAAACCTTCCGGCAAGTCGCGCCCGACAAGCCGCATGCGCGCCCCAAGCTCCAGCAGAAAATGCGCGGTACGCGCCAGAGCGTCGCGCCGGCCGACGTTGACAAGATGCTCGACCACCATCGCCTGGTCCCGTGACATCGCCCACATCACCGCCGCGGCCAGCCGGGGCGTGGTGCGAAGCGTATCCCACAGGCGCTCGGCGATGATGCGACTTACCTCGATATCGGTCAGCGCCACGAAACTGTGATCGGACTTGCGAAGCAACAAGCTGCGCAGCCCAAGAAAATCGCCGGGAACCTGGATATCTATTACCTGCCGGGCCCCATCCTGCAGGCGCTTGTAGGAACACACCCAGCCTTCGCGCAGAACATAGGCGGCATGGCCGTGCTGGCCCTCGTAGACGACCTCCTTGCCGGCCGAGATCGTTGTGCGGGGCCCCTGAAAGCGCCCCATCATTGTCATGTCTTCAGGTTTTAGAGTGGCGAAAGCCCCAAGTTTTAGAGAAAGCGCATCGGGGTGGAAGGACATTATCTAGGCCCACATCCGATTGCGGTTTTCCAGAACAAGATTATCCCCTACGTATTCACCCCTGAACCAAACCCCAATAATTAATAGTCTCCGCACATTGGATGCGCGGAAAAAAGAATGAACTGAAGATTATACAATACGTTTGCGAATAGCCCAGTATCTAAAGCTCTCGTTTGTTCTCTAGTCTAGTCGCCTAGAGATTCTACAACGAGGTTGGTCAGGATAGAGCACTTTCTAATTTATATCAATAGTCACGTTGCCGGCTTGGCAAATTCTTGTCTCGTGTGGCATTTTTGTTCGTCCACATGGCTCCGCCACCTTCACGATCTCGTGAGAGCTGGGAATGCCCCCCCCTTTGATGTCTGGCTTATTCGCCAGCCTCATAAGGCAAGTCCACGTTTTGCGATGCCCTCAGCGACACGTCGAAGCGCTGCCTTCAAATTGCCCAACTCTGCCGCACTTGTTGATGCACTGCCTGCAGCAAAGGCTAGCCGCACATGCACAAAATATAGGCGGATCAACGCGCATATTTTCACGATGTGTTGATTGTTATCCATATCGGTTATCTATTTCTGTCAGCAAGCTGCTGAATTCATTGCTTCATCTGGATGGCCTAGATTCAATTTACGTCGATTGGGAGAGGCAGATTTCATCTAGGTCCCGCACATCGCGGCATTTAACCAAAGCAAACCGGAATAAAGTTACAAACTGTCCGATAAGTTCCAAAAAATAAGCTTACCGTCCATTAACCCAAGTTAATAATCCCAATTGTCTAACGGTGTAGTCTCTGATGAGGGTTAGGGCCGCCTTACTGCATGCCGGGCGACATTAGATTGTATCGGCGTGCGCCTCGTGAAGGTTTTTGATGGCTCAACGTGGTTCAAGGACGGGACCGCGATACTATAGTCATGGCCCAATGTGGTGAAGCGCAATGTAACGTTGTTAGGGGACCATCTATGACTTCGACAGCAACAGCAAATGCCAACCATACTCAACTAAACCATTCGGCTTCGGCGGAGCATAATCTTGCCGGAAGAGCGGCGGAAGCGGATGGGCAGCCCCGCCTTTCCCTTGTCATCATCGACAGTCGTGCACTCGACCGGGAATGCTTCGCGCAAAGCATCATCGCACACGGCGTGGGCATGGAAGTATCGGCCTTTGGCTCCATTGAAGAGTGGAAAAGGCAACAGGAAGAACTGCCGTCCGCGATCCTGCTCAATGCGGGTGGCAAGAAGATCAAGGATTCGACGGTCGGCGAAGAGATAAAGGCGCTTGCGGCGGAACTCGGCTCCGCTCCCGTCATCGTGCTGGCCGACACCGACGATCTGGGCGAGATACTGACTGCGCTGGAATATGGCGCTCGGGGCTACATTCCTTCCTCGGTGGGCATCGATGTCTGCATCGAAGCCATCGAGCTGGCGCTTGCGGGCGGCACCTTCGTGCCCGCCAGCAGCGTGCTTGCCATGCGGCAATTCCTCGATTCGGGAAATCAGAACGCCCGCCCCATGGCCAGCATGTTTACCGCGCGCCAGGCCGAGGTCGTCGAGGCGTTGCGGCGCGGCAAGGCAAACAAGATCATCGCCTATGAGCTCGACCTGCGCGAGAGCACCGTCAAGGTGCATATCCGCAACATCATGAAGAAGCTCAAGGCCACGAACAGGACCGAAGTCGCCTATAAGATCAATGATCTCTTTCCGGGCGAGTTTCCCGCCGCCGATGGATCGGCTTCCTCGCGCAGGCTGGGCTTCTGAAGCCCGCCGCATTTCGCCGCTTCTCTGATCCAGGCGGAATGCGTCAGTTCAGGCTTGAGGGTGTTGCCCTGCGTCCAAAGTGGCGCATGGCGCCGACAAGCCCTGTCCGCGGCGGCGTGTCGCGTAGGAGTTGAAGCACGCCACCGCGAACGGATTTCGCCGGCGCAAGTTACTGCGCCGGCGAAATCCTGAACCGCCCCGCCGGGAGCGGCAAAACGAGGGAATTACCCTCGATTACAATCCGGTTCCACGCACCACCACGACGGCCGTCATCAGCAGGATGCGGATATCCGTTCCGAGCGACATGATCTTTGCATATTGGGTGTCGTGCGCCGCGCGTTGCGCAAAAGAACATCCATTGCGCTCACCGATCTGCCAGAGCCCGGTCAGGCCGGGCCGCATATCGAAATAGGCGGTTTCGGGATAAAGCGGGCGCTGTTCCGGCGACATGGGTCGCGGTCCCACAAGGCTCATTTGCCCCAGGAAGACATTCCATAATTGGGGCAGTTCGTCGGCCGAATATTTGCGCAGATAGTGTCCGAGCCAGGTAATGCGCGGATCCCGGCGGAGCTTTTGGGTGAGATCCCATTCCAGCCGCGCCTCCGGATTCTGCGAGAGGTATTCCTCGAGACGGCGCTCCGCATCCGGGACCATCGAGCGCAGCTTCCACAGAACGAACACCCGGCCATCCTTGCCGAGACGACGTTGACTGTAAAAGGCATGGCCACCATCGAGGCGCACGAGCAGCGCCAGGATGCCGATGATGACAAGCGTGATCGGCGCACTGACCAGCACCGCAACAAGATCGATGGCTCGCTTGACGACGGCGTACCCGGAAGTCGGCCTGACCCTTGCCCGCGCGAGCGGCTCGACCGGATATTCGAGAGGGTGCGATGTTGAAACTTGCCCCGGCATGTGCTCGCCCCAATAGAGAAGACGTCAAAATGCACGACAGCTCGGGGCCAGGGCCTTCAGCACGTATTCATGATATTATTTGATTGACGTTGCTTTGCTTGTAAATGTATCTTCTTTCAACACGTCAATCATTTTCCCGGAAACCAAGCTGTTGGCAAAAAATTTACGATACTGACCGATTTTCGTCTTTAGATAATTTGATCTAAATAGAAGGAGCGAGCACCGGGAGGGCTCGATAAATCCGGTTTTGGACCCGGATTTGAGACACCTGGAAGCACGCCGGCCAGTATTGGGATCGGTATGGGGTGCACGGCTTCGCCGTAGGGCGAACCCGGGTTGTCGTGCTTCGCCCGCTCGGATAGGCGGACTCAACCAAAGGGATTATGCCGGCAGCTTCACTTTCGCCGCACCACCCCTATCGACGGTCTACCATCCCATGCTCCCGCAACTGACAATGGCTTTCCTGCCGCGTTGCGGCGACCAAAGGGGCTGGGTGAGTTGGGCGATATAGATCTACGCTTCTACCTGTCGATCTTCCTGAGGCGGCTGCCTTATTTTCTCGCTATCGCCCTTTCGATTTCTGCGATCGCGGTGGCCGTTGCGCTGCTTTTGCCGTCGGTCTACCGCGCCAGCGCGCGGATTCTGGTGGAGGCGCCGCAGATCCCCTCAGACCTTGCCCGCCCGACAGTGCCGTCCAACCCCATCGAGCAATTGCAGATCATCGAACAGCAGATCACGACGCGCGAAAACGTTCTGACCCTTGCCAGGAAGCTGAACATTTACGGAGACGAAAAGGCTGAGCTGTCGGATGCGGATATCGTTCAAGACATGCAGGAGCGGACCAATTTTGCGCGTTTGCAGCAGGACACGCCGGGCGGCGACGGCGCTATCATCTTCAACATATCGTTCGACGCACCCGACCCTCGACTGGCCTCCGACGTGGTCAACGAGTTCGTCGCGCTCATCCTGCGCAAGAATGTACGTCTGCGCACCGGCAAGGCCGGAGACACGCTGCAGTTCTTTGAACAGGAAGTTGCAAGGCTCGGCGCTGACCTTACTCAGATCGAAGGCGAGATTCTGAAATTCAAGAACGACAACAAGAACGCGCTTCCGGACAGTCTGGACTTTCGCCGCGTCCAGCAAAGCAGCCAGCAGGAACGGCTCCGGGCTTTGGAGCGTGAGGAAGCGGGCCTTCGAAGCCGACGAAACAACTTCATCCAGATGTTCGAAGCCACCGGCCGCGTCCCCAACCTCGTACCGCTGACGCAGGATCAGCAAATGCTGCAGGACCTGAAGCGCACATTGTCCGAGCAGCTGGTGATGTTCTCCGAAGCAAGCCCCAATATCGTTGCCCTGAAGACCCGCATAGCGGGCCTCGAAAGGAGCGTGCGGCAGGCTGCCGATGATGACAAAGGCGGCGGCAAGCGCGGTGTTTCCGACGTCGACCTGCAATTGTCCGACATCGACGAGCGACTGCAGTTCATCGAAGCCGAAAAAGCTGCGATCTCCAAAGATCTGGCGGAGCTGACCAAATCGATCGCGGCGACACCGGCCAATGAGACAATCCTGAATGCGCTCGACCGCAGCCGCGACAACGTCCAGACGCAGTACAATACGGCGACGGCGCGGCTCGCTGAAGCATCGACCGGCGAGCAGATTGAAATCCGTTCGAAGGGCGAGCGGTTCTCCGTGGTCGAGCCGGCAATGCCTCCGCAAGACCCGATCAGCCCCAATCGTTATCGCATCGCAGGAATGGGCGTCATTGGCGGTTTCGGACTTGGTTTGGGCCTTGTCGTGCTGCTTGAACTGCTGAACAGGAGCGTCCGGCGGCCGATCGAAATCGTGCAACTGCTTCAAGCCCAGCCGCTGGCCACCATTTCCTATATCCCGGCACCGGGTGAACGGCGGTTCATGACGTTCTTTCGCAATTGGCTCTCGAACCAGTTGACCAGCCCGAACGGGACATCACGAGCATCCTGAAGACCCCGAACACAGGTCAGAACCCGGACGATGGAACACATTCACGCAGCCCTGCAGAAAGCCAAGCAACAGCATGGTACGAAACCTGTGGTGTCGGCTGGGAAAGCGGCGAGCCCGCTTACGCCGGAAGGTGAAACGGTCTGGAGGAATTTGCGGCCGCTCAGCATCGATTTAAGGCTGGCTGCCAGAAACCGTCTGGTGACCGTAACCCGCTCGGACCCTGCTCATCTGCAGTTCGACATGATGCGCACCAAGGTTTTGCAACTTCTGCGCCAGAACAGATGGACCTCGATAGCTATCACGTCGCCGACGCCGGCCTGCGGCAAGACTGTCGTCAGCCTCAACCTTGCGTTCAGCCTCGCGCACCACAAGGAATGCCGCACCGTTCTGGTAGACCTCGACATGCGGCGGCCGCAGGTTGCCAAGACGCTGGGAATGGCCAAGCCGCCCTCGATCGAAAGTTTCCTGAAGGGACACAGCCAGGTCGAGGACGTATTCGTCCGCTACGGAAACAATGTCGCCATCGCCGCCAACAATCGCCCTGTCCGTTTCGCCGCCGAGCTGCTGCAGAGCCCGGAAACGGCGACGGCGCTGAAGGGCCTGAAGCGTAAGCTGCACCCTAGCATCATTTTATTCGACCTGCCGCCAATGCTCGCCAATGACGATGTCATGGCGTTCCTGCCGCTTGTGGATTGCGTCATCCTGATCGCGGCGGCCGAGCAGAGCACATTGGGAGAAATCGATATTTGCGAACAGGAGCTGTCGGAAAAATCCAAGGTGCTCGGCGTCGTCCTGAACAAGTGCCGATATGCTCCCGAAAAGTACGGCTACTGACGCGGATGCTGTTTTTCGCAGGGATTTCATGTCCAGCTCGTATCTGATCTATTCCGAGCACTTCGGACTGACCGGGCGTCCGTTCAGCCTGCGGCCGGACACCGATTTTCTCTACTGGTCGGCCAATCACACGCGCGCCTATTCCATGCTGGAATACGGGTTGGCGACCTTCGCGCCCATCACCGTCATCACCGGCGAGGTGGGCGCCGGCAAGACCACGTTGATCTGGCATCTGTTGCGATCGGCAACCCCCGACCTCAAGATCGGCCTGATCTCGAACGCGCACGGCGAACGCGGCAAGCTGATCCATTGGGCGCTGTCGTCGCTCGGGCAGCCGATCGGCCGACGGGTCGCCTATGTGGAGCTCTTCTCGCAGTTCGAGACCTTCCTGCACGCCGAACATGCGGCCGGACGCCACACTGTCCTCATCTTCGACGAAGCCCAGAACCTGTCGGAAAAGATGCTGGAGGAACTCCGCGGCTTTTCCAACATGAACGGCGACAGGGATGAATTGCTGCAGATCATCCTGGTCGGCCAACCCGAACTGCGCAAGACCATCGGCGGACCGAGAATGGTGCAGTTCGCACAGCGCGTGTCAGCCGACTTCCATCTGTTCGGCATGCCTGGCGAGGCGGTCGGCGACTATATCGCCCATCGCCTGGCGGTGGTCGGTGCCACGCATGAAATCTTCACACCGGCGGCCTGCGAGATCGTGTCCCGGGCAAGCCGCGGCCTGCCGCGTGTGATCAACCAGATCTGCGATTACGCGCTGGTCTATGCCTTCGCCGAAGACCTGACGACCGTTGACGACCATCTTGTCCGCCAGGTTGTCGCCGATCGCCGGACGCAGTTTCTTGACGTCGCCGCCATCTCCGCCTGATGTCCTATTCATCGGGCTGGTCAAGATGCGGGATAATGCCGCTGACCATTCAGGCTCAATCTTGAACGAAACAGATTTTGATATGCGCCGACATATTGTCGGGCCTCGGCGGGCCACTGAAATTCCCGCTCGGCAATTGCCCTCCCCGCCAACCCCATGTCTTTCCGCCGCTCTGGATCATCGATCAGTTCAAGTATGCCGTCGGCAAGCGCGCGTGGAGAGTGCTCCGCCAGCACCAATGCCGCACTCCCGGCTTCGCGCGTCGCCTGGCGAAGGTTGAACTGCACGAAGGGCAGACCGAGCATCATGTACTCGAAGACCTTGTTCATGGACAGCTTGTCGTTGAAGTCATTTGGCGGGTCAGGGATCACTCCGAGGTCAAGTGCCGACAGATGCGCCATGAGGGAAGGTCCGCTGAGATAGCCGGTGAAATGCACCGAGCGCCCGAGATCGAGAGCGGCGGCCATCGTCTGCAGCCGCTTCAGTTCGGGTCCGTCACCTATGATGATGCAGTGAACATCGTCTCGCTTGCGAGCGTACAGAATTTCGGCCATGGCCCTCACCAGGGTGTCTACGCCGTCCTGCTCACCCATGATGCCGATATAGCCAACGAGGTGTTTTCCCGGAACGACGAGCGACGGATCGGCCGCGATGCGCTGGAACTTGGCGGGTTCGGGATAACTCTTGACCACAATCACCTGGTTCGGATGCATGCCCCCGCGTGCTACGGCGATGTCGCGGAAAGTCTCATTGGTGGCGATGCTCGCATCCGCCATGCGAAATGTCTGCCGCTCGAGGAAGCACAACGCCCGGTACAGAAAATCCATTCGTCCGAATTTGCTGACATAGAGTTCCGGACTGAGGTCATGATGATCAAACACGAAGTAGGTCCCGAACAGAAGCTTGTGGACCAGTGCCACCAGGAACATCAGGTCCGGCGGATTGCATGCCTGTATCACATCGATGCGTTGGCGACGCCTCACCCGAAACGACAAGTAGATCTGGCAGGCGAGAGCGGTGCAGTATTCGCGAAGATATCCGGCGGTCGATCGCGCCTCCTGCAGCGGGTGGCGATATATGTGGATGCCGCCGATCACCTCATAGGACTTGTCATATCCCTTGCCCTTGGGACAAATCACCGACACCGTATGGCCAGCTTCGTTTAATGCCTGCGCCTCTTGCCAGACACGCCGATCAAACGGAACCGGCAGGTTTTCGACCAAGATCAGGATGTGGTGACGTTCCAATATTCTTGTCTCCCGCGCAGTTTGGTCGCGCTGCGGCGGGCGATCCTTTCGATGCCCTCGCGATAACAGGCGTCCAATGCTTCAAGACAAAACCTACTCTTCGGCGCGCGCCAGCCGCCAGTTGGCAAACGAGGTAGGCCGCTGCGCCTTTTGTTCAGGTGTCCTTAGCCGCGAGGCAGCAATAGATGGAGATGGGGCGCATGCGGGAGCGGATCGCGGCAGGACGGAGGTATTCCGCCCCGCCAGAGGCAAGCGGCCGGCAGTACTGTCCAATCCTGTGCCCGCTTCACGGCGGCTAGTCTAATCCTGGGAAGCAAATCCAGCGCCGTGCGGGGCAAGTTGCCAAAGGACCGCGGTGGCTTCTGCTACTGTCTGAACGCCCGGTTCATTTGGTCGGACAGCGGCTTCATGACGTAGGAGAGCACATTGCGCTCGCCGGTCTGGATGTAGACCTCGGAGGGCATACCGGGCTGCAGACGTCTGGCGTCGCGCAGGCAGGCGTTCTGGTCATCGAGCGTCATGCGGGCGAGAAAATAAGAGATCTGCCGCTCGCTATCGTTGATGAGGTCGGCCGAGACGCGCTGCACGGTGCCCTCGCATTCGGGCGTCGTGGCGACATCGAAGGCTGGAAACCGGATGGAGACCGGCTGCCCGGGCTTGACGTCATCGATGCTGGCTGGAGCAATCTGCGCGTCGATGACCAGCCGGTCCCGCGCCGGCACGATCAGCATCAGCGTCTGGCCAGGTGAGATGACGCCGCCCACTGTGTGGACTTGAAGCTCCTGAACGACGCCGGATTGCGGAGCACGGATCTCCGTGCGCGAGAGCTGGTCCTGCGCGACCACTTTCTGCTCGACCAGTTCCACCTCCGCGCCGTCGAGCTCGCGCAGTTCCTCGTTGACGTCCTTGCGCATATCCTCGTCGACCTGAATGGCCTGCAATTCCGTCTCGCTGATCTTGCCCTCAGTTTCGGCGATCGCCGCGGAAAGCCGGCCGAATTCGCCCCTGAGCCGCGACAGCTCGAGCTGCAACTCGCTGACGCGCTCGAGTGAAACCAGCTTCTTCTCGTAAAGCTGTTGCACACTGTTGTAGTCTTTCTCGACCAGCGTGGCGGATTGCTCGGTTGCATTGCGCTGGGCGATGAGGCCTTCGATCTGCTGCTTGAGCTGGCCCGAGCGGGCCTCGAGTTGCGACTTCTGGCCTACACGAGCTTTGGTGCGGCTTTCAAACAGCGCCTTCTCGCCAGCCAGCACGGATTCCAGCCCGGGCTCCGCCGCGCGCCGCATGAGTTCGTCCGGAAACTTGATCTCGGCAAGTCCAAGCCGCTCGGCCTGCAGCCGCGCCAGCCTGGCAACCGTGCGGTCATATTGCTGGGCGATGATCTGCAGGTTGGCGCGTGTGGTGGTCGCGTCGAGGCGGACAACCACGTCGCCAGCCGACACGTGGTCGCCATCGCGGACCAGGATCTCTCCGATGATGCCGCCGGTCTGGTGCTGCACCTGCTTGGAATTGCTCTCTACGACGACGTTGCCCATCGCGATCACCGCACCGGCCAGTGAGGTCGTCGCAGCCCATGCCCCGACACCGCCGACCAGCAGCACGGACACCGCCAGCCCGAACAGAACGTTGGCTCGGATGCCTTCGCCGGATTTTTTCGGACGAGGTCCGGGCAGCTTGGCGGGCGCAGCGCCGTCAGACACGTTGCTCCTTCCGGCGATGACGCCTGACTGGATCGAGCGAATAGACAAACCTATCTCCCCTCATGAAGAGGAACGACGGTACGTTCCCGGTGCGCGGCGGGTGGGGCGAACTGAGGCGTATCGGTCCGCAAAGCCCTGCTTAGGACCTCGGACTTTCGACCGAACGCCTGAACCTTACCACCCGCCATCACCAGCACCTGGTCGAGATTCACCAGCGTGGATGGGCGGTGGGCCACCACGATGACAATGCCCTGGCGACTGCGAACCGTCTGGATGGCCCTTGCAAGCGCGTTGTCGCCGTCCGCATCGAGATTGGAGTTGGGCTCGTCGAGCACCACCAGGAAGGGATCGCCATAGAGCGCCCGCGCCAGCCCGACCAATTGGCGCTGCCCGGCCGAAAGTGCCGTGCCGCCGGCGCCGATCCGCGTCCCGTATCCCTCCGGTAGCCTGAGGATCATTTCGTCGATGCCGGCTGCCTTAGCTGCAGCGAGAATGTCCCGCGCCTGGGCATTTTCGTCGAAACGGGCAATGTTCTCGGCAACCGTACCGTCGAACAATTCGATGTCCTGCGGCAGGTAGCCTATGTGCCCCCCCAACGCTTCATGGTCCCAATGTTCGAGCTTCGCGTCGTCAAGCCTGATCGCGCCGGATAATGAGGGCCATGCCCCGACGATCGCACGTACCAGAGTTGACTTGCCGGACGCGCTGGGTCCGATCACGCCTAGTCCCGAGCCGGCATGCAGCTTGAACGAGACGTTGTGGATCAGCGGCTTCTGCTGGCCGGGAGCTGCCACCGTCAGCGACTCGACGGAGAGCGTGTGCTGCGGCTTCGGCAATGCCATGGGCTGGGCGCCGGCGCCCAGCGCGGCCAGTGTTCTCGATAGTTGGGCATAGCCTTGGCGGGCCGACACGAAGCCGCGCCAGTTGGCGATGGCGATGTCGACCGGCGCCAGCGCCCGTGCAAGCATGATCGATGACGCGATGATGACACCTGCCGATGCCTCGCCGGAGATCACGAGATAGGCGCCCAGACCGAGAACCAGCGATTGAAGCATCATCCTCAAGGCACGCGTCATTGCGCCGGTTGCGCCCATCACATCGAAGACACGGCGCTGGTCGGCAAGGAAGCGCAGGCTGTGTTCGCTCCAGCGTTGGCCAAAGCGGGCGCCAAGGCCCATCGCCCGTATGGCTTCGGCGTTGCGGCGACCCGCATCAGCGTAGGAACTGCGCGAGATCACCGACTCGAGGGCCCGTCGCGAAGGCGCCCGCCCAAGCATCTCGGCCGCGAAAGTCAGCAAGACGATGATGGCGGCTCCACCCGTCGCCAGCAATCCGAGCATAGGATGCAGGAGATAGATGATGAGCAGATAGAAGGGGAGCCAGGGCAGATCGAAAAAGGCAGTCGGCCCCGCTCCGGAAATAAAGGACCTGATTTGGTCGAGATCGCGGATGGGTTGCACCCGGGCGCCCTCATGGCCCGTTCGCAAGGGCAAGAGCAGCGACGCCGCAAACGCCGGACCGTGCAGCCGCCGGTCCACCGTATTGCCGATGCGAACCAGAAGGCGCAGACGCACGAAGTCGAGAAGACCATAGATCGCGTAGAGCCAGACCATCACGATCGTGATGCCGACCAGCGTCGGCACACTCTGCGACGGCAGCACACGGTCATAGACCTGTAGCATGTAAAGCGAGCCGGTCAGGCCGAGGATATTCACCACGCCGGAGAAGATGCCGACGGCCAGCAGCGCCCCTGCGCAATAGCGAAACGTGGACCGCACTTGGTTGTTCGGCTTCATGCGCCCATCCTCGGCCGGGTGACCATGGATTCCCTGTCGCGCCGCCCGCTTTCAAATCTCAACATGTGACAGTCCAATTCCAAATCGTCCAAATCTGAGTGCATGCCTGACCAAACTGGCCCCGGCGATTGCGAAGTCGTTCCGAGTGAAGATCTCGGCAGTACTGCTCTTGTGAGTCCGGCTGGGTCCGGCGTTATTCTAAATCAGAACACTGCTCTGGCGCCGTGAAGCGCAATGCCGCCATAGTGGAGGCTGCCAAATGTCGAAACCGTCGACGGCGTTTACAGGCCGCAGCGCTGGGCTGCGGCCTGCGTCGGCGGGATGCGTGCTACAGGACGAAATCCTGAGCGCTCAGATTGACCAGCCCTTGCAACTGCATCTCGAAGTCATGCACGCCATCGCCGTTCAGGTCGCCCTGGATCACGGTATGGTCGTTGCTGGTGCCGGCCCTGTCCTCCAGATGCCAGGCCAAGGCGCCCTTGGCTCGGTCGAACAGTGCGTTTTCCTGCGCAATGAAGTGGAAGGTGCCATTGCCGGCCGCCGAGCCATTCGCGTCCATTGCAGAAAGATCGATCTTGTCGACGCCCTTCTGGAAGTCGGTGATGATATCCCTGCTGGAATCGGACCCGGCCTCGGAAGGTTTGCTGAACACGAAGCGGTCGGCGCCATTGCCGCCCGTCATCACGTCCTTTCCTCCAAGCCCGCTGATGACGTCGTTGCCGTCACCGCCAACCAGCTTATCGCCGTACCAGGTGCCTTTGAGAATCTGATCGCCCGGAGTAGGCGCAGGTTCAGGCGCAGGCCCAGGTTCCGGCGTGGGCGCAGGCTCGGGCGTGGGCGCAGGCGTGGACGTAGCCGACAGGACGAAATCTTCGGCGCTCAGATTGACCAGCCCCTTCAACTGTATCTCGAAGTCATGCACGCCATCGCCATTC